>JAGRHB010000036.1 GCA_020445245.1 Gammaproteobacteria bacterium | reverse complement strand
GGAAAAGGGATATTGCAGCTCGGTTACACGCGGAAGCTCAACAAAAACGAGCCCGGCTGAGAATCCCGTTGAACTGTTGGCCATGTATTACTCGGGCCTGCCCGATTGATTGGTTGGCAGCCCTGGGGTCGATGCATGCCACAGACGACACTGAGCAAGACTCCTCTTGGCCATCGGCACCGCGACCAGCGCACAAGTTCATCCCTGGAAATTCGAACGTCTGATGGTCGGGGCGGCCGTTCAGCATCAACCTCGGCAATGACTGCAGTCGACCCGTTGCCGCCAGTCGGCCCTTTAGGTGTTCAACGGCCGGTATCTGAGTGGAGCAGTCGCCCGGCACTTCCCGTCACGGACAGCAATTCGGCCAACGTTGTCGTTCAGAATGCGGCCCGGCTGCGACGGCAGTGGGTTCGTTGGTTATCGGTCGTAGGTTGGTGAAGCTGGCCGAGTGGCAGCGTTCTTGATTCAACAGCCGGCGGGACACAACACGGAAGAGAAATTCCTTGGGACGCTGGCTGGGGTCTGCAAGCCCAACACGAGAACCTGTGTAGACGGCTGGCATGCGACCGTTGACGATCGCGACAGGAGAAAACGTTCGACCAGGACGTTGTAACGGTATGCTTTTTACGCTTTTGGGGAAAGTTGAAGAAGGGCGTATTGTCGCGGACGCAATCCGACAGGCGACAATCTCACATGTTTCAGCTGGTGCCAGACCTCGCCTTTTGAAATCGATGCGAAAATCAAGCTCGATAGCGGGGTGTTGAATCACTCACCAGAACGAAAGCCATCCCTTCAGCCAGTCCACGAAATCATAGACCCGCCCGAAGAACACATCTTTGGGCCGATAGGCCTTCTCGACCGCAGGGCTTGTCGCTGCCTCGATGGCGTCGAGCAGCTGGGTGAGGCGACGCCTGTGGATACCGGCGCGCGCCTGCAGGGGGTCGTGCACAAACCCCGAGAATGCCGCGACGATCGCGATCGTGATCATCACAGCCAACAGAGTCCCGACGATGACGGTCGGTGACGGCTGAACCGGGAACATCGCATAGAAAAGCCGCCCGGCGGTCTCACCAAGAACAAACTCAGCGACCGCCTGTTCCCTGGCGAACGCCTGGGCGATCGCCGCACCGGTGGAGATCGAACCCGGCGTGAACTGACTGAAGGCGACAATCCCCACGATCGCCGCGAGTGTACCGGCAGTAATGTCAGCGGCCACGTTGCGTGTCTGCACATAGATCGTAATCGGTTCCTCCGCCGCAGCGGCGACCCGGCGGAGAAAGGGATCCGATATCGCCGCCGCGTCAACCGGCAGTGCCAGCAGGTCCGCCTTGATCCTTGCCGTCAAGGCTGCCTGTACCTTCGTCGGAAAACCGAGATGGCGCCGCAGCAACCAGCGGGCGGCCCGGCGGGCGCGTACGAGCTCGAGCAGGAGTGCGCATACCCGCAGCAGGAAGTTCGGGAAGCCCATCAGGAAGTTGATCGGGGCGACCAGTACGTCACGGCCCCAGGCCAGCCGGTTCAACCCGACAGCGCCCGGCCAACCATAGTTGGACGTCACAAACGCCGGGATCCTCTGCCTGCAGGCGGCAAAGTAGCGGTCTGGCGGGACCGGTATGGCGGCTACTGGCGCGGGCACTGCTTGTCTTCCAAATTCCACGGCGGTCTCGGCGACGACCGCTCACTGACGGAAGGACGCCGCAGACATAGCCATGGCAGCACTACGCTGCCGATCAGCCCATGCGATCGGCCTGCAGTGTCGCATGCACTTGCTGCACCAGCCCCTGCTCCAGTCCCAACGCATTCGCCAGCGTATCCAGATAGATCTTTTCGGCTGCCGACGGGGGCTCGACCATCAGCGCCGAGGCGGCATAGACCTCGGCAGCCTGCTCCGGCGAACGCACCTCTCGTACCAGGGGCTCGATCTCCAGTGGGCGACCGTATTCCTCGAACAAAAAGGCCTTGTCCTCGGCCGGCAGCGACAGGCTGTTGATCTGGTTGAGAATGGCCTGGCTCTCCTGGGTGTCGATCTGGCCATCGGCCTTGGCCGCCGCGATCATTGCCCGCGCCAGCAGCAGGCTCAAGGCGTTGGTACCAGCGGTGTCATCCGCTTTCGGGATGAAGGTGCCGTCCGCGGGCGGCGGAATCATGCCACCGTCGGCCGTCTGTGCCACCGCCCCTCGCTGATAGCTCTGCCAGGCCTTGTAGGCCAGGCCGCCGACCAGCGCCAGACCACCGACCTGAAGCGCCGAGCCAGCGAGCTTGCGACCCTTCTTGCCGGACAGCATGTTGGCCAGCGCCCCGCCAGCCAGACCGCCGGCAAAGCCGCCGGCGGCACCGCTGCCGACCAATTGATCCAGCAAACGCTTTGCATCAAACATCATTGAACTCCTGCAACATGAAGTCTTGATCGGACCCCGACTACGGTCTTTCGTTCCAGGTCCGGGCACGCCCCGTCATCCGCGCGCCGAAGGCGTCTGCTGCTCGCGTGCGCTCGCGGCTGCCAACGACTGGCGCAACTGATCCTCCAGCGCGACCAGCTCGGTCGCCGCCTTGGCACGCGCGGCACGCCCCTCGTCGGCGATACGCAGGCTGTCTTCGATGGTCGCGATCAGGTTGCGATTGGCCTCGGCGACGGCCTCGATGTCAAACACGCCGCGCTCGATCTGCCGGCGCGTCTCGGCGTTCGCCTGACGCAGGTTCTCGGCATTGGCGCGCAGCAGGTCGTTGGTCAGATCGGAGGCGGCAGCCACGGTTTCGGCCGCCTCGCGGGAACGGTGAATGGTCAGCGCCTGCGCCAATTGCTGGCGCCAGAGCGGCACCGTGTTGACGAGTGTCGAGTTGATCTTGCCGACCAGGGATTTGTCGTTCTCCTGCACCAGCCGGATGCTCGGCAGGCTTTGCATGGTCACCTGGCGCGTCAGGTGCAGGTCGTGCACCCGCCGCTCGAGGTCGTCGCGCAGGGCCCGCAGGTCGCGCAGCCGCTGTGCCGCGAGCGTATCGTCGCCCGCGGCCACCTGCTCGGCCAACTTCGGTATGACCTGATCATCCAGCTCGACGAGCTTCTGTTCGCCGGCAGCAATGTACAACTCCAGCGTGTGGAAGTAATCCAGGTTTGCGGCATACAGCCGGTCGAGGGCCTCGATGTCATGCAACAGGCTGGTCTTGTGTTGTTCCAGCCGGTCGGTGATTGCCTCGATCTGATCACGCACCTGCTCGTAACGTTGCAGGACTTTGGCGGCATCACGTCCCTTCCCAAGCAAGCGGTCGAACCAGCCGGCCTTGCGATTCGGATCCAGGCCGCCCAGATCAAAGCCACGCAGCGTCAGCACCATGTCGTTCAGCGCTGCCCCGGCCGGTCCGACGTCTTTGGTCCGGACGCGTTCGAGCATGCTGTCGGACACCGTCGTCAGTTGTTCCTGGGCGCGGCTGCCGAAGAACAGGATCGAGTGGCTGTCGTTCAGATCGAGCTCCGCGAGCAACTCAGTCACTCTGGCCGGTTCCAGCGGCTGAGAGGCGCGCGGATCCGTCAGCGCATCGGACAGCGATTCGGGCGGTGATTGCGATTGACTCCCTGTGCGTTCGGGGGCTTGTTTGTCCATGGGTTCCTCGCTTTACACGAATTCAGGGTCAGACGATGCCTTCCCGCACCAGTTGCTTGCGCAGCACCTCGATCTGCACATCCAGGTCGAACGCCTCTTGCGCCGTTTGACGCTTCAGCTGCTGCTCGAAGGCCGTTTCGATCTCGACCAGCACGCTGCGGAAATTGCGTTCCAGCTCCCCTCCCCGCGCCAGCGGGTGGCCGCGAGTGTAGCGGCTGGCGACCCGTTCGGCGCCCTCGAGATAGACGTTGAGAAACTTGCGCGCGCGAAACCGCTCGTCCGGCCGTGCCGCGATCTGATCCAGTATCTCCCTGCCCCGGGCGGCAATCCGTTGCAGACGCTGCTCCAGTTCCCGGTTTCCCAGATGCAACGCGGCCTTTTCGATGCTCAGGATACGCTGCTCGGCCTGCGCCAGCAGCTTGCGCAAGGCGTCGTCCGCCGGCAGCTGTGGGCCCTGCGGGAACACCGCTCGCGGTGCGGGCAGACGATAGGCCAGATGGAATCCGAGCAGGCTCAGCAACGCGAACGCGACACTGACCGACGGCCGGTGCCCGGCCGCACCGTAAGCGGCAAGCCCCGTACCCAGTGTCACGGCGAGTGCAGCCAGGTACTTGTGCGGTAATTCCCAGGCCCGTGTGTAACGCCGCTCGGGCGCGAGCAGCGCCTCGACGATGCCACGGCGGTTGAGAAAGCCGCCGCCAGCGACCAGTGCGAAGGCCGAGCCGGCGGCCAGCGCCTGGATCAAATGACCGCCCGCCAGCGCCACCACGCCCGCCAGCGCCAGGGGCACCGACAGGACGTAAAGCAGCATGCCGCGCAGCCCCAGCCGTGACCGCCGCCATGCCTGGAAGTGGCCGATGCCCTCGCCCAGCGAACGCAGCAGCGCATCCAAGCCCGCCGCCGCCTTGGCGACATCCCTAGAAGGCATGGATGAATGCCTGGCAGGACACCAGTCCCAGACTGGCCAACAGCACGAGCCCACCCAAAACCCTGATCGCCATGCTCTCCTCCGGCCGGTGCGGCCATCCATCGCGCTCGCCAAGCGCCGTTCCACAACCCCGATTTCGGTATACATGTGGGCAAGCTGCGATAAATCCAGGGATATCTGCCCGCGATGTAAGCCTTTTTCTATGAACGGGCGGAAGGCCAGGGGTTCCCGATAGGCTCCAATTCCCCCGTCAATCCCAGCGCGACTCCGCCTCGCGCCGTTCAAAGGTGACGTCCCGCCCGTCGGTCAACAACTCGCGGATCCGCCAAGGCACGCCCTGTGCGTCGAGCTCGACCAGGCCGATGCCGCTGCCATTGAGCAGGCGGCGGCCGTGCGCGGTGCCCTCGGGTTTGCGCGGAATGACCCGCATGTGCCGCCGTCGCGTCAGCCAGTTCAATGGTGAGCGTGGCGAATAGAGCCAGCGGTTGGCGCGGTCGAGAACGTCCAACAGGCGCGGCGGAAATTCGTTGCGGATCGCGCTGCTGCAGATCTGCCAGATGTCCGGACCACGCACCCGCCCGCGCAGTTCGACGTCGTAGACGAAGGAATAGTGGACGTCGCCCGAGAGCACCACGAAGTGCTGCGGCGTCTTCGGGTGGCGGAAAATATTGAGAATCGCGTGCGCGGCGCCCGGGTGGGCCATCCAGTTCTCGGCATCCACCAGCAACGGGTGACCGAACCAGGTGAAGATCCGCTGTATGGTCTCGATCAGCTTGACGCCAAAGATCGGCGTCGGCGAGACGAGCAGCACGGCGGGCTGCCCCCGCAGGGTCTGCTGCAGATCGGTCAGGGCCTCCCAGTCCATCAACCCGGAGGGTTTGCGCGCCGCCGATTCCGAGCGCCAGCGGTGGGTGCGGCTGTCGACGACCACCAGCGGCGGCGTGGTCGGCCAGCTGTAGTGCCAGTGATCGAACCGAAGCAATCGCTCGATCAACTCATCATGCGCCTTGCCGCCGGGGTCCTGTAGGCTGGCCTGAACCTGGTCCAGAAGGGGGTCATCAAAGGCATCCGGGTGGTTGCCCCAGGCCTGGTTGAGCAGGTAACCGAACAGGGCGTTGCCGATCACCCGCTTCGAGAACGGATGGCCGTAGGCGACCTCCTCCCATTCGCGGCTCAGGTTCCAGTCGTCGGTGATGTCGTGGTCGTCGAAGATCATCGCAGTCGGCAGATGCGCGAGCAGCCGACGCACCGCCGGCAGACCGGCAACGAAATCCTCGATCGCGAGGCGTTCGTTCTGGTACAGGGCCTGGGAGGCCGGATCCAACCCCGGTGGGGGATCCAGGTCGATCAGCGGCCACAAGGCCGGCGACCAGACCAGCAGGTACATCGCCAGCACCTCGCCGAGCGTGATCAGGTGATTGTGGGCGCTGTCGGTCGTGAACACCGGTTTCTCGACCCCGCCGAACAGCACCTCGATCAGCGCAGAGTTGCGCTTGTGGCGCGGCAGCAGGGTCTCGCGCCGGTAGAAACCGGCCGGATGACGGTACAGGGCCTGCGCGCCGTCGACCCCGATCAGGTCGCCGCCGGCCAGCGGTTCGTCAGGCAGGCCCAGCAGCGCGATCACCTGGTGAATCGCCCGCAGCATCGGGCCTCCGACATCGTCCGCATAGACCTGGTCCCCGGTCAGCACCAGGGCCGACGGCCAGGCCGGTCGCTCAGCGGAGGCCACCGCCTGCGCGCCCTGCCCGAGGCAGCGCCCCAGCAGACGGTCGGCTTCGACCAGCCCGTCGCCCCCGGCATGGTGCGGTTTGCGACACGAGCCATGCAGCAGACTGGCGACCCGCGATGGCAAGACCAACCCCGGCATTTTTTGCCCCGGGTAACACAGCTCAGGTGCCCCATCCGCACTGTCCAGCCAGGGGGCCTCGGGGGCCGCCAGGGACTGCAGCGCCACCGTGTAGCCGAGCCAGCGATCCCGCGGCAACGGCGCGTCGCACCGCAGATCAATCAACAGGTAGTGCAGATGCGCGCCAGCCGTCAGACATCGGCAACCCGCCTCGCCGGGTGCGAACACCCGGTTACGCGCCGGACCCTCGCCCGGATCGATCGTGACGCGCACGCGCATCGGCTCACGCACGGCCAGCCAGAGCACCAGCTGTTCCGGCGCGGCGCGACGCAGGATCGGCCCGGCTAAAACCAGCGGCAACGACGTCCCGGCCGTGCTCACGGGTTCGACACCCCACCGCGGCGGCTGCGCAGCGTTCTGTCCCGTCGCCGAGACAGAGACGGGATCCGCACATCAGCGGCGGAACTGCTCGCCGGGCAATGCAAGGTGTGCTTAGGGGCTGTGGGCAAAGTCAACATGGCAGCGCGAGTTTACCGCGGCGCAGACAGGAAGCCCCGGACCATCGCCAAATGGCGGACCGGGGCAAAAAAGCGATTGGATTCGCTTGTCATCTGCTTGCCATTTGCCTTTGCCCCCTGCACGGCCCTATCATCCCGACCCTTCTTGAGGGAGTAGTCGCTCAGCCTGGCTGAGATGGCCGTCAACAGTCTCCGGGCATGCGCCCGTGGCGGCCATGTCCCCGATCGGGGTTGACCAGACTCAAGGTACGTGGCGCCGAGCCGGGGTGGGCTGGTGTTGCGGCCTGAGTTTTGGTAAGGCCCACCCCGGAGCGGGTACTATGATCTTCCCCCAAGCTGTTCGTGCCGGATACCCGGACTCGTCGCCGCAGCATCGCTTTCCCGGTGCCGTGCCTTCCCGCGCTCCTGCTGTTGGCTTACCCGCCAGACTGGCCGGCTGTCACCAATGATCCTCGCCTCGCTCGCCATCTTGGGTGGCTTTGCACTGCTGGTCTGGAGCGCCGACCGTTTCGTCGAGGGTGCGGCCGCGACCGCCCGGCACGCCGGTATGCCCTCGCTGCTTATCGGCATGGTCATCGTCGGTTTCGGCACCTCGGCACCCGAGATGGTGGTTTCGGCAGTCGCCGCGCTGGACGGCAATCCAGACCTCGCGCTCGGCAATGCGCTGGGCTCCAACATCGTCAATACCGGCCTGATCCTCGGAGTGACCGCGCTGATCGCGCCGATCGCGGTACATTCGAAGATCGTGCGCCGCGAATTGCCCCTGCTGCTTGCCATCAGCCTGTTGGCCGGTGCGTTGCTTTGGGATGGCGATCTCAGCCGCACCGAGGCAATTGGCTTGCTGGCCGGCTTTTTCGCCCTCATCGGCTGGACCATTTACGAAGGCCTACGCTACCGCGAAGACGCGCTCGCCGGCGAGATGGATCAGGAACTGGCGGGCCATCCGATGCCCTTGGGAAAGGCACTGTTCTGGCTGGTGGCCGGCCTCCTGCTGCTGATCGTGAGCTCGCGCGTCCTGGTCTGGGGCGCGGTCAGCATCGCCCAGGCACTTGGCGTCAGTGATCTCATCATCGGTCTGACCATCGTCGCGCTGGGCACCTCGCTGCCGGAGCTCGCGGCCTCCGTGATCGCGGCGCGCAAGGGCGAACACGACATCGCGATCGGTAACGTCGTCGGATCGAATATGTTCAACCTGCTGGCGGTGATCGGTATCGCGGGCGTCATCACGCCGATGTCGAGCATCGCCACCGAGGTGCTTTCGCGCGACTGGCCGACCATGCTGGTGCTCACCTTGGCGCTCTTCGTGATGGCCTTCGGCTTCCGTGGCCAAGGGCGGATCAATCGCGTCGAGGGCCTGCTTCTACTGCTGGGATACCTTGGCTACACCGCCTACCTGGTGGTGCAGGTGACCACGGCGAACACTTAGGTTGCGACAGCAGGGCGTGGAAACACAATCAAACAAGAATGGAGTACAAAGCGATGCCACAGAATGCCGAGTTGGTGTTTTTTTCCAAATGGCTGAAGGCACCGCTGCGCGTCGCCTCGGTCACGCCCAGCAGTGCCCACCTGGCGCGCGCGATGGCGGCAGCGTTGCCACCCGGCGACGGGCTGGTGGTCGAACTCGGCGGGGGCACCGGCCCGATCACGCAGGCGTTGCTCGATACCGGCCTCGACACGGATCGCTTGGCGGTGATCGAGCGCGACCCGCATTTTTGCCGATATCTCGAGCAACGCTTCGGTGCCGCGCGGCTGATATGCGGTGATGCCTTCCACCTCCAGGCACTGGTTCGTGACCTGGCGTGCACGATGCCAGTCCGCGCCGTGGTTTCTGGCCTGCCATTGCTGACGATGTCACCGACCTTGCAGCGAAAACTCCTGGTTCAAGCGCTGGCGCTGACGCATGGGCTGGGACCCTTCATCCAATTCAGTTATGGATTGGGATCGCCACTGAAATCCTCGGTACGCACATCGCTTGGGCTGTCGGCACGTTGTGCCGCTCAGGTCTGGCGAAACGTTCCGCCGGCCAAGGTCTGGGTATATGAAGCGCAGCACGCCGATGATAGTGCGAGCATCTGAAGCCTCTGAAAGTTCTGGCGGCATTCGGACACCGATGAATTGTGCACGCCATTATCTTTCCGAATCAGCGGGGGTATTGGGGGACGACCCGACGCGAGGAGGGGGGTGACCGCCGGATACCGGTCAATCCTGCGTGCGAAGGTTGCCCTGCCGGAGGCCGCCGCTAAGCAAGGTTTCCTGGCCTACGACCGGTGGCCACCCCATCGAAGTCGCTGCCGAGTCGTATCCTCATCGACCGATCCGGCCGAACAGTGTGAATTGGCTTTCCAGCCGCTTCCGAGTTAACAGCAGTCGTCCGGACGACAGCAACCAGAGGTTGGCGATCGGCCGCTGATGTTGGCCGGGAGCACGCGTTCCCGGCCTTCACCGTGTAAAGCCTTCTGACACTCCGCAGGCATACGGCGGGAAGGACCGCTCATGGCCGGGAGCGTCAGTCGCCTGAGGGCAGAGGAATGTCCGCTCTTGTCAGCAGCAGACGTTGCAGCAGGAGCGAGCGAATGTCTCTTCAGCGTCGATTCCTGCCGGTCATCAAATCAAGAAGCTGCCGTTCGACGAGCTTTCCCGGCCTACGACTGGTAACGAGCCGACTGCAGTCATTGCCGAGGTTGATCCTGAACGGTCGCTCCGGCCGAACAGCAGTCCATCCTCAAAGGCTGGGCCAAGAGCCCAGTTTATGCTGGTCCTTTCTCTTCCAGCCAACACGAGAATTCAAGCGCTCACCTGCACAAGCATCGCTCTGACCCGCGTGGCATTCCGAGCCCTCGATCGCTCGGCCGAAAACAGACACCTTGGGGATGGAATGATCGGTGCACTCCATCGGACAATCTACTTTGCCCGCACGTAGAGCACCTTGGCCCCGGAGCCAGGCGACTCCCTCTCCTCGACCTTGAAAATGTCGCGCTTGCCCTTGACCAGATCACTCAGTTTCTTGAATCCGTAGAGTCGTGAATCAAAGTCCGGCTGGATCTTCGTCAGGTAGCTGCCAAAGGTTCCAAGATTCGCCCAGCCGGTGTCATCGCTAGCCTTATCCAAGGCCTCGAGCACAAATTCCGTTGGAAAAGCCTGCTGTTCGGTGCGCTCGCCATTCTTCGTTTCGCTTGCAGTCTCCGGCAAAACTTTCGCATCCGTATCGGAGACCGCTGCTACGGAATCTGCTGCTGCCTCTTTCTTGACCGGCCGCAGCACCTCTGTAAACACGAACTTGTGGCAGGCGTTGCGGAATGCCTCAGGGGTCTTCTTTTCCCCGAATCCAAGGACGTTCAGGCCTTCCTCGCGTATGCGCAAGGCGAGACCCGTGAAGTCGCTGTCGCTCGAGACGAGGCAGAAACCGTCGAACCTTCTCGTGTACAGCAGATCCATGGCGTCGATGATCAACGTGCTGTCGGTGGCGTTCTTTCCCGTCGTGTAGGCGAACTGTTGAACCGGCTTGATGGCGTGCCGGTTCAGCACCTTTTTCCACTGCGCGCTGTTCGG
>JAGRHB010000368.1 GCA_020445245.1 Gammaproteobacteria bacterium | reverse complement strand
AGCGTGCTCCAACCGGCGTTATTCGGCCGGTTTTTCAGGCTCGGTTGTGATGCGGAGTAAGGCATCGAGATCCAGACAACGTATCGCTTGAATCGCGAGTTCCCAGCGCCCCTCCGCGCACAGACCGCTGATGCCGGCATCCTCATATGCACGGAGTGCCGCCTCGACACAGCGATCCCTTACCGCTTCTGCTACGTCAATCGCCTCTGGCATCGCGTCTCCAGGGTCCAGCAGGGTGGACGGTGGTGACCGCCTGCTTGCACAGACAGGCGGCCCTCGAATCTACACAGTGCAATGCAACACCGTTTATCGGGAAAGGCGATATGAATATTCAATTAAATTCGTTTTATAAATCGTCTCGCTAGTCGTAGATTGAAGCACAGGATCGTGAAGTCTGCGTCTTTGATATCGCACCCCGGGACCAAAACCGCTGTGCGTAGGGCGTATCGGCCGATGCATTGCTGAGACCGGGTTCAAAGGAACTCGTCCGGTGGTATCGGTTGGGGCACGACGACAAAGTGGTTTTCAGGGAGCATGTCGGAAATGATTTCGGTACGAG
The DNA here is from genome assembly GCA_020445245.1 of Gammaproteobacteria bacterium. Next base: position 1,868 of record JAGRHB010000368.1, on the reverse strand, counting down.
TTGCAATGAAATTTGGCCACGAGCCTTTGAAACGCACACCCGTGGTGCTGCAGATGGATGCGGACGATCAGCCGGTAGGCCCGGTGCTGACCGACCGGTCGGGGGTGGCGACGTTCGACCTGCCGCCGGGCAGCGGCAAGGTACTGGTATCGGGTGTGGAACGCTTCCACGGGCGACTCGACGGTGAGATCTCGATCGACCTCTGGTCGATCACCCAAGCACCGGACGATTCGACCGGTGCGCCGGGCGTGTTTCCCTCCGGCAGCAACGCCTACTCCGGGATGACGACACAGGTCGTTCAGGTCAATGGGCACGATGTGCTCACGGATAGCGAGGGATATCTCGTTGATCCAGCCGACTGGACCGAAGCCTTCGCAAAGACCCTGGCTCGGCAAGAGGGGTTGGACATCAACGCCGAACATTGGGAGGTGATCCGTTTCCTGCGTGAGCAGTATGCCCGTCATGGTTCTCAGGCCAGCGTGCGCGACATGATCCGGCACTTCCGCAAGGTCTGGGATGGCGAGCGTGGGTCCAATCGCTACCTGCATCGCCTGTTCCCCCGCGGTGGCCCGCAGAAGCAAGGCAACCGTCTGGCCGGGTTACTGCGCATCAAGGGTGAGCACTGAGCGCACGGCATGGTTGGCGCGGGCGCGACAAGCGAAGAGCGTCTTGCAGCCCTTAGCCGCATCGTATGGGAGGTGGATGCTGCACCGGACCTGAATGCGGCGCTCGAGGTCTTGGTGGCCCGTACGCGGCTCCTCATGGCAGCCGATGTATGTACCGTGTACTTCAGCCAGGACGACGACCGGCGCCATGTGATCGCGGCCACCGACGGGTTGTCCTCCAACGTGATCGGTCAGGTGCATGTTGGCTTCGGCGAAGGTGTGGCGGGACAGGTCGCCGAGTCACGTCGCCCATTGAACCTCGAACAGATACCGGCCGATCTGGACCAGGATTTTCTGCTGCAGACCGGTGAGCGGCAGTACGGGGGCGCCCTTGGCGTGCCGGTCGTGCACAAGAGAAAAGTGCTCGGTGTGTTGCTGGTCCGTCAGCGCGAGGCGCGTCGTTTCAGCGATGCGGATGAGGCGCTGTTGACGACGCTGGCGGCACAACTGGGCAGTGCTGTAGCGCATGCCAAAGCAACCGGGGAATGGTGTCGGCTCTGTCAGCCGCATCACCAACAAACGATCGGTGGTATGCCAGGCGCACCGGGACTGTCGATGGGGCACGCAGAGGTCTTGATGGATGGTGGTTCGCTCAGGGACATCCCCGATCGCCAGGTGAGCAACGTTCAGACCGAAGAGGAGAGGCTGTATGCCGCCATCGAAGCGGTAAGAGAAGAAGCCTCAGCGATCAGGACGAGATTTTCCGGGGAGCTGGGCGAAACAGAACTCGGTCTCTTCGATGCCTACGCGATGCTGCTCGATAGCCCGGAGCTGGTCGATGCGGCGACTACCGAAATCAAACGCGGCAACTGGGCGGCAGGCTCGGTAGCGCGTGCGGTCGAAAAGCTGGCGAAACACTTTGAAGCAATGCCCGATGCCTATCTGCGCGAGCGCGCGACGGATATTCGCGCGCTGGGCGGGCGAATCGTTGGTCGCTTGCTCGACAAGGCCGATAAGCCCGTGATCGGTAGCGGGCCGACCATCCTTGTTGGGCAGTGCCTCAGTGTCCTCGACATCGGCAGGGTGAAACAGGGCAGCCTGGCAGGCATCGTCACCGCAGAGGGCTCGGCCCTTTCGCATGCGGCCATAGTCGCGCGTGCGCTGGGCATTCCGGCGGTCGTCGGTGTACAGGGCCCGCCTTTGGCGTACCTGGATGGACACGAATTGGTGGTCGACGGGTATACCGGACAAGTGTATGCGCAA
>JAGRHB010000367.1 GCA_020445245.1 Gammaproteobacteria bacterium | reverse complement strand
CCGGTCACATGCCTGCTGCGACCGACCTCGTTGCCGGTTACTGCGTTGCCGCGTGCCGTCGGGCTGACACCCACGCGAAGCGCGCCCTTGCCGGGCTCAGCCTGGCAGAACTCGCGGAAGATGTCGGCGCCCATGTATTCGGTTCCGGTCACCGCGCGGCAGGTACTCGGCTCGTCGCCGGTCACAGTATGGCTGCGACCGACCATCGTGCCGGTCACGGTCTGGCCGTGCGTGGTCTCGCTCGCGCCCACCTTCCACGGCGCATCCTGTGCGGCCGCCGCGGGCTTGTTGCGCACCGGCCGCTGCCGACCGGTAGGTTCGGATTTCTTCTGCCCGGCGCTGCCGCGCCTGCTGCGTTGTTCACGCAACACGCGCGCCAGTTCGCGTCCGGACAGGTCGGGATTGGTGGCGCGCGCCGTCTGTGCAGCGGTCATGCCCGAGGCGCTCATGCCGGCCTTGCCGCGCGTCGACTGTGCACGACGCCGCGCCAGTGATGCCGCGCGGCCCGGGTTGGCCACGGCTGCGGGCCGCTTGGCACCACGCACCTTGCTGCGCCCGTTCGAACGGGCCGCTGTGCCCGATGCGCCCGGCGCGGCTTCCCTGCCACGGCCCTCGCTCTTGCTCTTGCAGCCGCAGCCGCAATCGCCGGCCTTCACCGCCGTGCCCGCCTCGACCGGCTTCGGCGCGTTGTCGGCCGCAGCCTGCCCGGCGTTGCGCACGCGATCCCTGCTCGACACCGCCACCTTACCGCGGGTCGACATCGCCTTGCGCCGGGCCAGTGAGGCAGCCCGGCCGCTGGCTGCAGCAGACGGACGCACCGCCGTGGTTGCACGGGGCGTCGTCGCCGTCGCAGCCGGTTGGGCCTGCGTCGCCTGTGGCGCGGTGCCTGCCGACGCCGCAGCCGTCAATGCCGCCTTGCCGGCACCGGACATGGCCCGGCGTCGCGCCAAAGCCAGTTCCCGGCCACTCAAACCCTGTGCATTACCGCGCTGTGTCATGCTTCCACCCGTCTGTCATTTTTGCTGCGAACGCCAAGCGGCCCGTCTAGCCCCTGTTGCCCAAGGGCTCAGGCGCGTCCCTCGTACACCACGAACGCGACGCCCTGGCTCTGCGTGTAGTTGTCGTAACCAAGCAGGCGTACATGGTGGTCGGGATAGGCGCGGTGGCAGGCCTCCAGCTCCGCCGCGACGCTGTCCATGTTCTGCTCGCCGAAGAACGGCAGCTTCCACATCGTCCAGTAGTGGTTGAACGAACGGCTCGGGTGCTCATGCTCGATCGCCGGTGTCCAACCCTGTGCGATCAGGTAGGCGATCTGGTCGTACACCTCGTCCTGGGTCAGCTTGGGCAGAAAGCCGAAGGTCTCGAGCGTCTGCGCGGTCTGGAAATCACCCATCTGTGTCTTTTGCATCGGTCAGTCCTCAAATTTGGTTCGGTCAAACAGTCCGTCGTGGTGCAGGTGTCGCGGCTCAGCCGACGTCCAGCTTGTCCACGGTGTCGAACTCGAACTTGATCTCTTTCCAGGTCTCCATCGCGATCGCCAGTTCCGGGCTGTGCTTCGCCGCCTCGGTCAGGATGTCGCGCGCCTCTTTCTCGATTTCCCTGCCCTGGTTGCGCGCCTTGACCGACGCCTCCAGCGCAACGCGGTTGGCGGCGGCACCGGCCGCGTTGCCCCACGGATGACCCTGGGTGCCGCCACCGAACTGCAGCATGGAATCGTCACCGAAGATCGTGACCAGTGCCGGCATGTGCCAGACATGGATACCGCCGGATGCGACCGCGAACACACCGGGCAACGAGCCCCAATCCTGGTCGAAGAACACGCCGCGTGAGCGGTCCTCGGGAACGAAGGATTCGCGCAGCTGGTCGACGAAGCCGAGCGTCGACTGACGGTCACCTTCGAGCTTGCCCACCACGGTGCCGGTATGCAGGTGGTCACCACCGGACAGACGCAGACACTTGGCCAGTACGCGGAAGTGGATTCCGTGCTTCGGATGACGGTCGATAACCGCGTGCATCGCACGATGGATGTGCAACAGCATGCCATTCTTGCGGCACCACTTCGCCAGGCCTGTATTCGCGGTAAAGCCGCCAGTCAGGAAGTCGTGCATGATGATCGGCGAACCGACTTCTTTCGCGAACTCGGCGCGCTCGTACATCTGCTCCGGGTCCGGCGCGGTCACGTTCAGGTAGTGGCCCTTGCGCTCGCCGGTCTCCTGCTGCGCCTTCTGGATGGCCTCGCCGACGAACTCGAAACGGTCGCGCCAGCGCATGAACGGCTGCGAGTTGACGTTCTCGTCGTCCTTGGTCATGTCCAGACCACCGCGCAGGCACTCGTATACCGCGCGGCCGTAGTTCTTGGCCGACAGGCCGAGCTTCGGCTTGATGGTGGCGCCGAGCATCGGGCGGCCGTACTTGTTCAGGCGGTCGCGCT
>JAGRHB010000366.1 GCA_020445245.1 Gammaproteobacteria bacterium | reverse complement strand
CGGCACCACCGGTCGAACCACCGCCGTCAGCAAACGCTCGGAAAATGTCGAGCGTGCACTCAGCCGTGCACAACGTACCCATGCGGACTCGAGCAGGCTGATCCGCACCATCATGGACGACGTGCGCCTGGGCAAGAGCGTGGACACCCCGGCGGCGCGTGCCGCCGTCACCGAATGTGTCGACAGCGTGATCGCCAACCCGGATGCGATGACCCTGTTGAGCCGGATCCGCGAAAAGGACGAATACACCTCGCAGCATTCACTGAGTGTCTCGATCCTGACTGTGGCGCTGGGGCGGCAGCTGGGAATGCAGCGCGAGGAACTGATCGACCTGGGCATCTGCGGCCTGCTGCACGACGTCGGCAAGGTCCTGACCCCTGACGAGGTACTGACAAAGCCGGGGCGCCTTACGGTCGAGGAAATGGAGATCATGAAGGAACACACGACACACGGGCGAAACATCCTGATGTCGAGCAGCGGCGCTCCGCTGAAGGCCCTGGACGTGGCCCATTCACACCATGAACGCTTCAACGGTTCGGGCTACCCGCGTGGACTTGTCGAGTCCCAGATCACCCATTACTCACGCCTGGTGGCGATCACCGACACCTTCGATGCGATCACCACCGACCGCGTATACGACAACGCCCGCACCAACATGGATGCGTTCCGCGTGCTCAGCAAGGGGCGCAAGACGCACTGGGACCCGATGCTGGTGATCCGTTTCGTCGAGGCCATCGGCATCTACCCTGCCGGTACCGCGGTGGAGCTGAGCAACGAGATGATCGGCATCGTGATCGAGACCCATCCGACACAGAAGCTGCGGCCCAAGATACTGCTCACCCATACCCCGAACGGCCCGCTCAAACCACCTATGGTCCTCGACATGTCGACCCGACTGACCGATGAGCGCGGCACCAGACTGGAGGTAAGGCGCGTATTGCCCCCGGCGGTCGCGGGCATCAGCCTGCACAGCCTGCGTAATGCGGGCCTTCTCGACAACCTTGCCAGCCTCCCCGAGTTCGGGCGTGCCACGCCATCCTTGTAGACCGCCCTCAGAGCACCCGGTGCCCACGGAACCGGCCGACCCCAAGCACTTCGGCGTTCTGTCGCCAGAGATTGCGCGCCTGACGCTGCAGCGGCACGCCGAGACGCAGACCGAGCGCCTGTGCATCGGCAAAAAAATCATCGCGCCTCAGCGTTGGTAGTCCGCCATTGAACCCGAAGGTGAGGATGTTGCCACCCTGTACATGCAACTGAATCAGCCGGCCTTCAAAGACCTCGTGCAGCGCACCGAGGGCCTGGCGATTGCGCTGATACTCGCTGGCCCACTGGTTGACCACCAATACGCCGCTTTCCGATAGTCGTGCGCGACACAGGGAGAGAAAATCAGTGGCAAGCTGGCGGGGGTGCATCCCCTCTGCGAGGTACAGATCGGCAAGGATCAGGTCCCGGCCGCCACTGTCGCCTTCGAGGAACACATCGGCCTCGGCACAGATCACGCCGAAACGCGCACCCTTCGGCAGGTCGAAATAGCGCTTTGCCACGTCGATCACCGCGGCACGGCGTTCGACGCCAAGAATCCGCAGACGCCGGTCGGCAGCCCGCATCGCGCGGGCGAGACTGCCACCACCGAGCCCGAGCAGCACCACATCGCGGGGTTCGGGGTGCAGCAGCAGCGCCAGCATCATCGCCTGGGTATACACGTGTTGCAGCTGCGCCGGGTTGACTGGGTCGAAGCAGCTCTGCTCCACCGCATTACCGAAGGTCAGGTACCGAAAACGCTGATCCTCGTAGACGTGGATCTCACCGTCGGCGTCGGTGGTGCGGTATACGAGGTCTCCCAGCTCTGACACGATTCCCGGTGTGCACAAAAAAAACAAAGGCCGGTGCACCGTGCACCGGCCTGTGTCAATCGGTCAAGTCACGGCAATCATCAATCCACCAGCTCGCCCTCGATCACCGCGCCCTGGTCATCGGTATCCACGTTGCTGCCGCGTGAGAATGTCAGACCCTCACTGGTGGCGTTGACATGGATCACGTCGCCTGGGCCGAACACACCGGCCAGGATCTCCTGCGCCAACGGGTTCTCCAGCTGCTGCTGGATCGCCCGCTTGAGCGGCCGCGCACCGTACACCGGGTCGAAACCTGCCTCGCCAAGACGGTCCAGTGCGCCACGACTGACCTGCAACCCCATGTCGCGATCGGCCAGGCGTTGGTGCAGGTATCCAACCTGAATCTCGGTGATCGCGCGGATCTGCTCGCGACCGAGCGGGTGAAACACCACCGCTTCGTCTACGCGGTTGATGAACTCGGGCCGGAAATGCTGGCCGACCACCTCCATCACCGCCACCTTCATCTGCTCGTAACGTTCCTCGCCGGCAAGGGTCTGGATGATGTCCGAGCCCAGGTTCGAGGTCATCACGATCACCGTGTT
>JAGRHB010000365.1 GCA_020445245.1 Gammaproteobacteria bacterium | reverse complement strand
CCAACCCCTTGTCGACAACGGAGCCACCGCCATGGAGATCAAGACCCGCTTCGGCGCCCAGGAGATCGATCCTGCGTCGGTCATTCATTTTCCCGACGGCCTGGCCGGATTCGAGCAGCTGCATGAGTTCAAGCTGTTTCACGAGGAAGGCAAACCGACCGTGTTCTACCTGCAGTCGCTCCAGGACCCCGAGGTCCAGTTCCCGGTGGTCAACCCGGACAGCTACCAGGTGAGCTATGAATGTGTGCTCAGTGATCGGGAGGCGGCCACGCTGCAACTGGACGATGCCAGTGATATCGCGGTGCTGGTGACCCTGGCCCAGGCCGGCGAACACGATCGCGGGATTCACGCCAATTTCATGGGACCGATCATGCTCAACACACGCAAGCGTATCGGCCTGCAGAAGCAGCTCAACCAGGTCAGCGGCAGCGTGGTGATCCGCGCCGAGTAGATCGCAACGATGGGCAAGGGCCTGCCGCCCCCCTGCCCGGCAAAGCGGCAAGTGCTTGCCACTGCGCCTGAAACAGCCAGTTCCTCCGCAAAGCGATAAGCCTTTACCCCTTTCGATTTTTGATTGAAAGGGGTTTTTTCTTGCCTGATCGCTATTTTTTTGCTGCTTTTCGTCGACATTAGTGGGGAAAACAATGTTGGCACTATGTTTGCATTGATTGAGACGTGACGCATTCGCCCGGCGCCCAGTGCCCGACGCGAACTGTTTGAAAACGGAAAAACATGAGGCCCAGAAAATGGCACAAGTGATCAATACGAACATGATGTCCCTGAACAGTCAGCGGGCACTCACGAATTCACAGAACAGCATGCAGACGTCGCTGGAGCGGCTGTCGTCCGGCCTGCGCATCAACCGCGCCAAGGACGACGCCGCCGGCCTGGCGATCTCGGAGCGACTTGGCGCTCAGATCCGTGGTCTCGAGCAGGCGAACCGCAATGGCCTGGACGGCATCTCACTGATGCAGACCGCGGAAGGTGCACTCGATGAGGTCGGCAACATGCTGCAGCGCATGCGCGAGCTGGCGGTTCAGTCACTCAACGGCACCGTCAGCAATGCGGACAAGAACTCGCTAAACGACGAGTACCAGGAGTTGCGCCAAGAGATCAGCCGCGTGCTCAACTCTGCCGAGTTCAACGGAGTCAACCTGCTGGCCAACAGTACCGGTCTCAACATACAGATCGGCTTCAGGGCCGGCGCCTCTTACCAGATTACGGTTTCGTTGTTCAACATGTCTGGGCGCAACCTTTCAAATGGCGGCCTCAACTCGCTCGTCAATGCCGGCGTCAACTCAGGAATCGGCTCGGCGATGTCCGCATCGACTGTGCTCGGCCGGCTGGACACCGCGATCGACAACATCACGCAGAAACGCGCTGATTTCGGCGCTAAGCAGAACCGTATCGAGGCCACGCTGCGCAACAACGCCAACACGATCGAGAACCAGTCGGCCGCACGCAGCCGCATCCGCGACGCCGACTTCGCAGCCGAGACGGCGAACCTGACGCGCACGCAGATCCTGCAGCAGGCAGGCACCGCGATGCTCGCTCAGGCCAACCAGCTGCCACAGAACGTGCTGCAGCTTCTCGGCTAGACTTGAAGCGGCCTTCAAACAGTCACGGCGGCACAATCGATGGCCGACCATGTCCCGCATCCGGGGCATGGCCGGCATTTTGACGACCGCCCAGGCACCATGGAAAAGCTGCAGTATTACGTAAACAATTTCGGCGACCGGTACCTGTACGATGTCAACCGCAGCCTGTTCAACCAGGTCGGTGCAGACAATATCTTCAGACGCCGGTTTGGTGAACACCTGTTCGACAAGGACAGCCTCACCGTCATCATCGGCACGGACTCCGGCCTGCTGCCGCGCTATATCCAGCAACAGGGTGTGCCCGACGGCTCGCGTTATCTGTTCATCGAGCTCGATCAATTGCTGCCGATGATCGGCGATGCCGCCGGCGAGCTGGACGAGCACATCCACCTGGTCGGTCAGAACGGCCTGATCGACGCGCTCAAACCGGCCAACTTTCCCGATTATGCGAACATCGGTGCCGTACGCCTGATCGAATCGCTGGGTGCGGCCGACGCTTTCATCGGTGACTATCGCGACCTCGTCGCCGACATCAGACGTCAGCTCGACGGCGTGCTGTGGGCCCACGGGGTGCAACTGAGCAATCCCTCATTTGTACGCCGCCAGCTCGAGGACCTTATCGAGCACCATGTGCCCGCGAAGGTGCTGCGTAACACGTTCGGCGGCAAGACAGCCGCCCTGCTCGGTGGTGGGCCCTCGCTGGACGACATGATCCCGTGGGTCCGCGAACACCAGCATGACCTCGTGATCATCGCCGTGTCACGTATCTGCCGTCGCCTGCGCGAGGCCGGCATCACGCCGCACATCGTGGTATCGATCGACCCGACCGAATTCAGCTTCG
>JAGRHB010000364.1 GCA_020445245.1 Gammaproteobacteria bacterium | reverse complement strand
GCCGGCGCGACCACCGTCGACACTGCGCAGGCACGCGCACTGTTCGACAAAGAGGTCGCGTTCGTCGACGTCCGCAAGGACAGCGACTGGGACGCCGGGCGCATCCCCGGCGCCATCCACCTCGACCTGAAGGGCAAATTCACCGAAGAAGGCCTGTCGGCCGAGGTCAAGAAGGACGAGCCGGTGGTGCTGTACTGCAATGGCAGCTCCTGTCTGCGCAGCTCCGAGGCATCGGTGATGGCGGTCGGCTGGGGCTTCGGCAAGGTGCACTACTACCGCGACGGCTTCCCCGCATGGAAGGCTGGCGGCCACCCGGTAGAGTGATCCGTACCGTCGGCCGCCCCGGCAATGCCGGGCGGCCGTAGCAAGAGAACACCCATGACGCTCACACTGAAAAATCGTCTGCTGCTGGCGACAACTGTCTGTACCCTGCTGGTCGCTGTCACCTTCTGGGTCACACAACGCGTCTCGCTCGGTCACCAGCTGGAACTCAAGGCCGAGACCAATATCGCCTACACAGGGGCGTTGTGGTCTGCCGTATCCGGGACGAGGTTCGACAGTATGGAGACCGAGACCCAGGGGCTGACCCGCAACAAGGACGCACTGAACGCGCTCAAGGAAGGCGACGTTGCGGCACTGAAGGAGGCTGCGGTGCCGACGTTCAACCGGGTGAGTGCCAGCGGTGCGGTGGATGGGCTGATGATCAGCGATCTGTCCGGCAAACAGTTACTCAGTATGGGGCGTCAGGCAACTACCGGCCTGACACAGGCCGTCGCGCAGGAACAGAAAGTGCGCCGTGAGCTGGTGCTCGACAGCGAGGGCAGTCCTGCGCTGGCACTGGCCTTCCCGCTCTACTACCGGGGCAAGGCCAAGGGCGTCGGCGTCTACCTGGTCGGCCTCGAGCAGGTGGCCGAGCAGATCGCCGGGAACGCGAACTCGGCGGTCGCCATCATCGGCGAGGACGGCAAGTTGCTCTACGCCACCGATCCGCAGCAGGCATCGAATATCGACTGGTCCGCACTGACGGGCGGTGAGGCGCGCTGGGAAACCATCGCAGCCGCCGACAGGTATTACTCGACCACGCTGGTGCCTCTCCCGGGATTCGACGGCCAGTCCGCCGCCTTCCTGGCCCTGGAGCGTGACGTCACCGCGGTCACCCGCAATGTCGACAGGATCGGCATGATCCAGAACATCGCCGTCGTTGCCGTGGTGTTGCTGGCCATCGTCGTGGTGTACCGGCAGATCAGCAACGCGTTTCGCCCGCTCGGCAAGGCGGCCGAGGCCATGCAGGCAATCGCCAGCGGTGACCTCTCGGTCGAGGTCACCTGCAATTCGAATAACGAGATCGCGCAGATGCTGGCGGGCATGCAGGCCATGCGTGAATACCTTCGCGGCATCATCGGCGCCATTCACCGTGCGACCGGTGACCTGAACCAGGTCGCCAACGAGGCCAGACAGGTGGCCGAGCGCTCGATGAGCGGCGCGATGCAGCAGAAGGAGGATACCGACAGCGTCGCCACCGCGATGACCGAGATGGCCAGCACGGTTCACTCGGTCGCCGGAAATGCGAGCGAGGCCGCCGAGGCGGCACGAAACGCCGATGGCCAGGCGAAGCAGGGTCAGTCGATCGTGCAGGCCACGGTGACCGCCATCCGCAGCCTGGCCGACGAGGTACGTTCAGGTGCCGAGGCGATCGAGCGGGTGCGCCAGGAGTCGGATGCGATCGGCCAGATCCTCGACGTGATCCGCGGCATCGCCGAGCAAACCAACCTGCTGGCACTCAACGCCGCCATCGAGGCCGCAAGGGCCGGCGAACAGGGCCGCGGTTTTGCGGTGGTCGCCGACGAAGTGCGCACCCTGGCCAGCCGCACCCAGACATCGACCACCGAGATCCAGGCGATGATCGAACGTCTGCAGAAAGGCACACAGCAGGCCGTCGGCGTGATGGAAAGCAGCCGCCAGCGTGCGGAAGTCAGCGAGTCCCAGGTGCAGTCCGCCGGCAATGCGCTGGACGCGATCACCGCCGCTGTCAGTCATATCTCGGCGATGAACACCCAGATCGCCAATGCCGCGGCCGAACAGGGGCGGGTGGCCGAGGAGATCAACCGCAATGTGATCAATATCTCCGAGGTCGCCGAACAGACCGTGGTCGGTGCGGGCCAGTCGAGCGCGGCAAACGAACACATCACCGGGCTGGCCGGGGAACTGCAGGGCCTGGTCGGACGGTTCAAGCTGTAGGCTGGCGCCCCCTCACCCCCGCCCTCTCCCCCGGGACCGGGGGAGAGGGAGAAAACTGGCGGAAGGAATTCGCCCTCTCCCCGAGGGAGAGGACCTGGCCGAGCGCTTATTCCTGCTCCATCAGAATCCACCCGAATTCCCCCTCTCCCCGAGGGAGAGGGCCGGGGTGAGGGTTCATTCCAACTCCATCAGAATCCGCCCCAGCACGCTGTCAATTTC
>JAGRHB010000363.1 GCA_020445245.1 Gammaproteobacteria bacterium | reverse complement strand
CGGCCGATCCAGGCAGCCGCTCAGCCATGCATCGAGGTGGGCGTGGTCTTTCAGCGGCACGCGTGCCGGTTTGCACCATGAAAGCACCGCCGCCACATTCAGATCGGCGACGGTAAACCGGTCGCCGGCGAGGAATGTCGATGTCGCCAGGGCCTTGTCCAACACCTCGAACGGCCGTGTCAGCAGGCCGCGGTTGCGCGCCAGTTTTTCCGGGTCCCGTTTATCCTGCGGCAGCACCCGGCTGTGCATCAGCACGCTCAGCAGTGCGCTTTCGACCTCGGTCATCACCCAGAAAGACCACTGCAGCGCGCGTGCCTCGTTTTCGATGGTGTCAGGCCACAGGCCTGCGGCGACACCATACTTGCGTGCGAGATACAGGTTGATCGCCATGGATTCCCATAGCACCAGGTCATCGTCGACCAATGTCGGGATACGGCCGTTGGGATTGAGCGAAAGGTACGCGGAATCCTTGATGCCTTCGCCGTGAAAATCCAACTTGATGTGTTCGAACGGCAGGCCGAGTTCATGTAGCAGCCACAGCGGGCGGAACGCGCGTGACTGGGTGATGCCGTACAGTTTGAGCATGGGTTGACCCTGTGTGGTGCCTCATGGACATCTTAGCCAAGGCAATGCCGCGCCGCAGCGGTAGAATCACCGGATGATCATGCTGGTGGAAATCAACAACCAATGGCCGCGCCAACTCGAACACGGCCTCTCTGCGATGCACTTGTCGCTGAGCGAGCCGCAACGCGAGAGTCTGCTCGGTTTCCTCGGCCTGTTGGCCCGGTGGAATCGCGCCTACAACCTCACCGCAGTGCGTGATCCGGCCGAGATGGTGCGTCGCCAGTTGCTCGACAGCCTGTCGATTCTGCCCTGGGTGACGCGCGGTCCGGTCCTCGATGTCGGTACCGGCGCCGGTCTTCCCGGTATTCCGCTGGCCATTGCCCGGCCCGACCTCAATTTCTCGCTGCTCGATACCAACGGCAAGAAGACCCGCTTCGTGCAACAGGTGGTCGGCGAACTGGGTCTCGCCAATATCGAGGTGATCAAGAGCCGGGTCGAGGCCCTGGCGCGCAACGGCCACTATGCCCTCATCACATCGCGGGCATTCGCCACGCTCGCGGACATGCGGCAGACCACCGCCCATCTGCTTGCAACGGGTGGCTGCTGGCTGGCGATGAAAGGGGCCGACCCGCGTGCCGAGGTCGGGGACCTGCCGCCCGGTGATACGGTCGAGGTCACGCAATTGCAGGTCCCCGGGGAGGCGGCACGGCGCCACCTCGTCGTCATGCGCCGTGACTGAACGGACGCGGCGCATGCGGGTATCTTTTTTCCACCGCACCGTTATGATAATCGGCCCGGCCAACCGGCCGGAGCCATTTCAAGATCCAGGCTGACCACCATGGGACGAATAATTGCTGTCGCCAACCAGAAAGGCGGCGTAGGCAAGACCACAACGGCGGTGAATACGGCAGCGGCCCTGGCGGCGATGCGGCGTCGTGTGCTGCTGGTCGATCTGGACCCGCAGGGCAACGCGACCATGGGCAGCGGGATCGACAAACACGGTTTGGAAAAGTCGGCGCTCGAGGCCCTGATGGGCGAGATCGTGCTGGCCGAATGCATCCAGCGAACCCCGGAGGCCGGCTACGACGTGCTGCCGTCCAACAGCGACCTGACCGCCGCCGAGGTGCGCCTGTTCGAGGCGCCGTTGCGCGAGAAGCGGCTCGAACTCGCCCTTGCCCCGGTACGCGACCGCTACGACTATATTCTGATCGACTGCCCGCCTTCGCTGAACATGCTGACATTGAACGCACTGGTGGCCGCGGACAGCGTGCTGGTGCCGCTGCAGACGGAATACTATGCGCTCGAAGGACTGTCCGCCCTGCTCGCCACCGTGCAGCAGATCAAGGATCACCGCAATCCGCGGCTGGAGATGGAAGGAATCGTGCGCACGATGCACGACCCGCGCAACAATCTGGACAACCAGGTCTCCGCGCAGCTGATTCAGCACTTCGGCGACAAGGTGTTCCGCACCATGATCCCACGCAACGTGCGGGTGGCCGAGGCCCCGAGTCATGGGCTGCCGGTGATGCTGTATGATAAGACGTCGCGCGGCGCGATCAGCTACATGGCCCTGGCCAGCGAGATGACGCGTCGCCATCCTCCGCACAACCCCAACGTACCCGCATGACCATGGTTAAGAAAAGAGGTCTCGGCCGCGGACTCGACGCCCTGTTGGGCGGGTCGCAGTCTGCCGCGTCTGTGCAGCAAGAAGAGAGCCCCGCCGCCACAGTGCAGGGTCCGACGACCAGCCTGGCGGTCGATCTGATTCAGCGCGGCCGCTATCAACCGCGGCGCAATTTCGACGAGGACAGGCTGCGCGAGCTGGCCGACTCGATCAGTGCTCAGGGCATGGTGCAGCCGATCGTGGTGCGTCCGGTTGCCGACAACCGCTATGAGA
>JAGRHB010000362.1 GCA_020445245.1 Gammaproteobacteria bacterium | reverse complement strand
GGGCTCCAGCCGTTGTTCCAACCACCGTAGGACGGGGCCCAGCCGCCGCCGTAAGGGACACCGCCCCAGGGACGGTAAGCCGGTGCCGGCATCATCGGCATGGGGGGCTGCGGCGCGGGTCTTGCGGCGGGCGCCTGCGCTGACGCCTCGGCTGTCGCCAGCGGTGCAGCCGCCGTCTCGACGGTCTGCGGCGCCGGCGTCTGCTCGACCGGCGACACCGCCACTTCCGGTACTCCAGCGGGCGCGGTCTCACTGGACACCGGTGCCTCGGGCGCGACCGGACGTGCGGTCAGCTTGCCAGGCTCGATCAACCAGGATGGTGCCTCCGGGGCAGCGGGCATCTCACGCAATGCGGGTGCCTCGGGTGCCTCAGGCGGAGTGGGTGGCAACGGCCGCGCGACCTGACTGCGTCGTTCGATGACCCAACCCGGCGCCTCAGGTGCCGCCGGTACGTCGCGCATCTGCGGAATTTCCTGAACCTGCGGTGCCGCCGCCTGCGCACGCTCGGTCACCCACGCAGGGGTATCCGGCTTCGCCGGTCTTTCGGCTGCAACCGGTGCTTGCGGTGCCTGCGGATGTTCCTTTATCCATGACGGCAATTCGGGTGCAGCCGGACGTTCTGCCGTTGCCGGCGCCTGCGGTGCCACTGGCCTTGCGATCTGGGAGCGTTGCTCAATCACCCAGGTCGGTGCTTCGGGTGCTGCCGGCACATCGCGCATCTTGGGTGCTTCCGGGGCGCCCGACTGCGGTGCCTGACCCACCCAGTCCGGTGCCGGTGGCGGTGTCGGCCGTGCCGGAGGCTGCGGCCGCGCAGGCCCGCCCTCACGGATCCCCAGTTGGGCGCGTCGCTCTTCGACCCAGGCAGGCAGTGGCGGCGCCATGCGGCCGGGTGTCTGTACCCAGCCCGGTACCTGGCGAGGCTGGGCCGATTGCATTGGTGATTCCGGGGACTGCTCGGCCTGGACCAACGGGGCGCTCAGCAGGCTCACCAGGGCGCTGCCGATCAGTAGGGGTCTGAACATCGTTCTCTCCTTGTCGGTATGTCGAATCCGCGCAGCCAGTCTGCTGCGCGCTGTGCGGTGCGGCAAAACACCGCGATCTCTGCTGCGTTGTTCTGCCTGATACCGCCTGGACAGAAGTGCTCAACTCAGCGCCAAATTTACATCATTATTTAATGAAGCGCTAATGTGCGATGCGTCTCAGAATCTCGCAATTGCGTGTCCAGTATCGATCAAAGCGGGCTCTCGTGTAGGCTGTGCAGGTCAATCAAGAAACAACCGGTCCGGCAGTAAACCCTTGACCTCCGAGATACCCGATTCAAGCAGCAGTGGGTTTCTGATGCCCCACGACGTCAGCCCCGCGCGGCTGGCGAGGATGCTTGGCGACTCGACCTGTTGCCAGGTCGAGGACACGATGCGCCTGTCGCTGGCATTCTTCGACAGCTTCGACTGGCGCCTGCATGCCGCCGGCCTGCGTCTGCTGCAGGTGGCAACGCCTCAGGGCAAGGTTCTGCGCCTGAAAGACGCCGCCGGTGTCGAGACGGTCGATGCGGTCGAGATCAGTGTCGATCCGGGCTGGCCCGCCGACCTACCGGTCAGTGATCTGCGGCGCAAAGTGGCGGATCTGCTCGAAATGCGGGTGTTGTTGCCGGTGGCCCGGGTCGACTGCGAAGTCACCGGTCTGGGCGTGCTCAATGAGGATGCCAAGACCGTGGTGCGCCTGCAGATGCTGCGCCTCAATTGCGATTCTCCCGAGGTCCACGAACCGCGCACCCTGTGGCCCCGCCTGCGCCTGGTCGCCGTCAAGGGTTACGAGGACGACCTGGCGGCCCTGGCCGCGCGGCTTGCGGACGAATGGGAATGGCCGCGCGCCCCCGAGTGCCTGTTCGACGAGGCGGTGGCCGCGGTCGGGCGGGAGCCGGGGGACTACTCGTCGAAGCTCGAGGTGCCGCTGAAGCCGGGGACGATGGCGGTCGACGCGCTGCGCAAGGTGATGCGCAACCTTCTCGACACGCTGCAGCGCAACATCGCCGGTGCGCGCGCCGATCTCGACAGCGAGTTCCTGCACGACCTGCGTGTTGCCACGCGACGCACGCGATCGGCGCTGACGCAGGTCAAACATGTACTGCCGGACGACGTGGTCTCGGACTTCAGGCAGCGTTTCGCGTGGCTCGGGCAGGTCACCGGGCCGACCCGTGACCTCGATGTCTTCCTGCTCGAACTGCCACGTTATCGGGCCAGCCTGCCGGCCGCGATGGCCGATGACCTGGATATCCTGGCGGTCCATCTGCGGGCGGCACAGCGGGTCGCACAGCAGAAGCTCAAACGTGAACTCGGCTCGGTGCAGATGCGCACGCTGCTCGACGACTGGCACGCTGTCCTCGATGCCGATGAACCACCGGGTGAGCCAGGCTGGTTTGCCGATCTGCCCGTCGAGCGGGTCGCCGGCCGGCGCATCTCGCGCA
>JAGRHB010000361.1 GCA_020445245.1 Gammaproteobacteria bacterium | reverse complement strand
CTCGACGCTGTCCCGAGTCTTGAGTTTTGTGTTTCGGCTGATGCGGTGCCGCATCGACTCATCCCCCAAAACTCAACATTTGGAAACCGAACGACGAAGGAGTTCGTTATGGCATTTATCAAGCTCACCGACCTCGATCTCGCCGGCAAGCGCGTGCTGATCCGCGCCGACCTCAACGTGCCGGTCAAAGACGGTAAGGTAACCTCGGATGCGCGCATTACCGCGTCGATGCCGACTGTCGAGCATTGCGCCAGGGCGGGCGCCAAGGTGATGGTGATGTCGCATCGCGGTCGTCCGGAAGAGGGCAAGGCGGACGAAGAGAATTCCATGCTGCCGATCGCTGCAGACATGTCGGCCAAGCTGGGCCGCGAAGTGCGTCTGGTCAAGGACTACCTCGACGGCGGCTTCGACGTGGCCGAGGGCGAGGTTGTGCTGCTCGAGAACGTGCGCTTCAATGCTGGTGAGAAGAAGGACAATGAGGTGCTGGCGAAGAAATATGCCGCACTGTGCGATGTCTTCGTGATGGATGCCTTTGGTACTGCGCATCGCGCACAGGCATCGACCCACGGCGTCGGTAAGTTCGCGCCGGTCGCCTGTGCCGGTCTGCTGCTCGCCGAAGAGCTCGATGCGCTGGGCAAGGCACTGGCAAACCCGGCGCGTCCGATGGTGGCGATCGTCGGTGGCTCCAAGGTCTCGACCAAGCTGACCGTACTCGAGGCGCTTTCAGAGAAGGTCGATCAACTGGTTGTCGGTGGCGGTATCGCCAATACGTTCCTCAAGGCAACTGGCAGGAATGTCGGTAAATCGCTTTGTGAAGACGACCTGGTGCCGATGGCGCAGGCGCTGATCAAGAAGATGCAGGCGCGTGGTGCCAGCATTCCGATCGCGGTCGACGTGGTGGTCGGCAAGAACTTCGCGGAGAATGAGCCCGCGGTGCTCAAGAGTGCCGATGCCGTGGCGGACGACGAGATGATCTTCGATATCGGCCCGCAGTCCGCCGCCGAACTGGCCGAGATCATCAGCAAGGCCGGCACCATCGTGTGGAACGGCCCGGTCGGCGTGTTCGAGTTCGACCAGTTCGGTGAAGGTACCAAGACCGTGTCCATGGCGATCGCAAATGCGGCCGGCTTCAGCTTGGCCGGTGGAGGCGATACGATCGCTGCGATCCAGAAATACGACATCTATGACAAAGTGTCGTATATCTCGACTGCCGGGGGCGCTTTCCTCGAATACCTCGAGGGCAAGACCCTGCCGGCGGTAGCCATGCTCGAGGAAGCGGCACGCAAGTAAACATCACAGCGGGATGATCATTGCTCACCCCGCGAGAAGGACACATGCTTAGACGCACAAAGATCGTAGCGACACTGGGTCCGGCTACCGATGACCCCAAGGTGCTGGACGAGGTGCTGCGTGCAGGCGTAGACGTCGTGCGGCTCAACATGTCGCATGGCAGTCACGACGACCACGAGCGGCGTGCCGACTGGGTGCGCAACAGGGCTCGGGCCAGTGGTCGCCAGGTCGGGGTGCTGATCGATCTTCAGGGGCCGAAGATCCGCTGCGGCAGGTTTGTCGACGGCAAGATCGAGCTGAATCCCGACGACCGCTTCGTGCTCGATACCGACTGGGATGTCACGAAAGGCAACCAGGAGCGCGTCGGTGTCACTTATCCCACCCTGCACCTGGAGGTCTCGCGTGGCGACACCCTGCTGCTGAACGACGGCCTGATCGTCCTCTGGGTCGACGAGGTACAGGGCAGCGAGGTGCGTTGCAAGGTTGTCGTCGGCGGCACCCTGTCCAACAACAAGGGTATCAACAAGCTCGGCGGCGGACTGTCGGCGCCGGCCCTGACCGACAAGGACAAGGAAGACATCGAATTTGCCGCGCGCATCGAGGCGGACTATGTGGCCGTGTCTTTCGTGCGTTCCGCCGAAGACGTCCATTACGCGCGGCAGCTGCTGCGCGAGGCTGGCGGTCAGGGGGGCATCGTGTCGAAGATCGAGCGCGCCGAGGCCCTGGACTGCATCGAGGAGATCATCGATGCATCCGACGTCATCATGGTCGCGCGCGGCGATCTTGGTGTCGAGATCGGAGATGCCGAACTGCCAGCCGCACAGAAACGCCTGATCAGTACGGCGCGCTCGATGAACTGCGTGGTCATCACCGCGACCCAGATGATGGAATCGATGATCGTCAATCCGATTCCGACCCGGGCCGAGGTGTTCGACGTCGCGAACGCCGTGATCGACGGTACTGATGCGGTGATGCTGTCCGCCGAATCGGCAGCCGGCAAGTATCCCGCGAAAGCGGTCGAGGCTATGGACAGGGTGTGCAAGGAGGCCGAGAAGCAGTCGCAGACGCGTCGTTCGGACCACCGCCTGCATTCCGTGTTCGGCCGTATCGATGAGGCCATCGCGATGTCCACGATGTACACCGCGAACCACCTCGGCGTGGCGGCGATCGCCGCACTGACCGAAT
>JAGRHB010000360.1 GCA_020445245.1 Gammaproteobacteria bacterium | reverse complement strand
CTGCATTCCAAGACCCCGGGTCACCCGGAGTACGGTTATGCGCCTGGTGTCGAGACCACCACGGGGCCGCTGGGGCAGGGCATCACCAATGCGGTCGGCATGGCGATTGCTGAGCGCGCGCTGGCAGCCGAGTTCAACAAGGACGGCCACGAGATCGTCAATCATCACACCTATGTATTCCTCGGTGATGGTTGCCTGATGGAAGGTATCTCGCACGAGGCCTGCTCGCTGGCCGGCACCCTGGGCCTTGGCAAGCTGATCTGTTTCTGGGACGACAACGGGATCTCGATCGACGGCCACGTCGACGGCTGGTTTACCGACGATACCCCGAAGCGCTTCGAGTCCTATGGTTGGCACGTGATTCCCAACGTAGACGGCCACGATCCGGCCGCCATCGCCAAGGCGCTGGAGTTCGCCAAGGCGATGAGCGACAAGCCGACAATGATCTGCTGCAAGACCACGATCGGCTTCGGTTCGCCGAACAAGGCCGGCAGCCATGCGTGTCACGGCGCGCCGCTGGGCCAGGAAGAAATCAACCTGACCAAAGCGGCCCTGGGTTGGGACCATGCCGCCTTCGAAGTGCCGAAATCGGTCTATCAGGGTTGGGACGCGAAAGAGAAGGGCGCCGCTGCGGAGGCCGAGTGGAACAAGCGCTTTGACGCCTATGCAGCCGCCCACCCGGACCTCGCGGCCGAGTTCAAGCGCCGCATGGCGGGCGAACTGCCGGCCGACTGGGCCACCAAGGCGGACGCATTCGTCGCCCAGTGCAACAGTGACGCGAAGTCGCCGGCCACCCGCCAAGCATCGCTCGCGTCGATCGAGGCCTACGCAGCGGCCCTGCCGGAGCTGTTCGGTGGTTCTGCCGACCTCGGCTGCTCGAACCTGACCGAATGGTCCGGCTACAAACCGATGCGTGCGAACATGCCGGCGGCCAACTACGTGAACTACGGAGTCCGTGAGTTCGGCATGTCGGCGATCATGAACGGTATCGCGCTGCACGGTGGCTTCATCCCGTTCGGTGCCACCTTCCTGATGTTCTCCGAATACGCACGCAACGCGATCCGCATGTCCGCACTGATGAAGATCCAGTCGATCTTCGTGTTTACCCATGACTCGATCGGTCTGGGTGAAGACGGTCCGACCCACCAGGCCGTCGAGCAGATCCCGACGCTGCGCATGATCCCTCGCATGGACGTCTGGCGTCCGTGCGACACCGTCGAGACGGCGGTGGCGTGGCGCAAGGCGGTCGAGAAGACCAATGGGCCGACCTGCCTGATCTTCTCGCGTCAGGGATTGCCTTTTCAGGCGCGTGACGCGGCGCAGATCGCCAACATCGACCGCGGTGGTTACGTGCTGAGCGATTGCGAAGGTACGCCGGACGTGATCGTGATCGCCACCGGTTCCGAGGTGGGTATTGCGATCGAGGCCGCAGCGGCCAGCAGCAAAAAGGTCCGTGTCGTCTCGATGCCGTGCACCAGCGTGTTTGATGCGCAGGACGCGGCGTACAAGGAGTCTGTCCTGCCGTCGACAGTCACTGCACGTGTTGCCGTCGAGGCCGCCGTCACCGATGGCTGGTGGAAGTATGTCGGCACCAACGGCAAGGTCGTGGGTATCGACAGCTTCGGCGAATCTGCACCGGCCGGCGAGCTGTTCAAACTGTTCGGCTTCACCGCGGCCAACGTTGGTGCGGCGATCGACGAGGTCGCGGGTTAAGCAACTCAATACAGGTGGCCGGTCGGGCAAGCGCCAGCGGCCGGCCACCTCGTCTTACATGCATTTGTAGAAACTGCAATACGCTCTGAGGAGATTCAACATGGCTATCAAAGTAGGTATCAACGGATTTGGCCGCATCGGTCGTATGGCGTTCCGCGCGATTGCGAAGGACTTTCCCGGTATCGAAGTCGTCGGCATCAACGACCTGCTCGACCCGGATTACCTCGCCTATATGCTCAAGTACGACTCGGTACACGGCAACTTCCCCGGCGACATCTCTGTTGACGGAAACACGATGATCGTCAACGGCAAGAAGATCCGCCTGACTGCAGAGCGTGATCCGGCCAATCTGAAATGGAACGAAGTTGGTGCCGATCTGGTTATCGAGTGCACCGGCTTCTTCCTGACAGAAGAGACCTGCCAGAAGCACATCGACGCGGGCGCCAAGAAAGTCGTGCAGAGCGCGCCTTCGAAGGATGCCACCCCGATGTTCGTCTACGGCGTCAACCACAACACCTATGCCGGTCAGGCGATCGTCTCGGCGGCCTCCTGTACCACCAACTGCCTGGCTCCGGTATCCAAGGTGCTGAACGACAACTGGGGTATCAAACGTGGCCTGATGACCACGGTGCACGCAGCCACTGCAACGCAGAAGACCGTTGATGGGCCCTCGATGAAGGACTGGCGCGGCGGCCGCGGCATCCTCGAGAACATCATCCCGTCGTCCACCGGCGCGGCCAAGGCCGTCGGCAAGGTGCTGCCGGAA
>JAGRHB010000359.1 GCA_020445245.1 Gammaproteobacteria bacterium | reverse complement strand
CTTGCCGACGGGGACGATGATTGTGCCTGACCGGGCACCCCGCCACAATTCAGTGCCCAAGTGACAAAGCCGCCCCGGCAGGCGGTCAGAGACAGAGACAGACAACCGTGGACCAACTGCTTCCCCCCTGGTCGCTGCTTGGCGCGTTCATCACCGCCAGCCTGCTGCTGGCGGTGACCCCCGGGCCCGGCGTCCTGTACATCGTTACCCGCAGCCTGGCCCAGGGCCGGCGCGCCGGCCTGGCCTCGGTCGCCGGCATCGCGTTGGGCAACCTGTGCAACGCGATCGGTGCGGCATTCGGCCTGGCCGCGTTGTTCGCGGTATCTTCGGCTGCATTTACCGTGGTGAAGTACGCCGGTGCCGCCTACCTGGTCTATCTCGGCATCAAGGTCTTGCGCGCCCCGCCCGTACCGAGATCATCTGTTGCCCAAGAAGCCGGCGGTTCACCGCGGGTATTCCGCGACGGCCTGGTGGTGGCGCTGCTCAACCCCAAGACCACGCTGTTTTTTGCCGCATTCCTGCCGCAGTTCATGAGCACCAACGCCGCACCGATCGTGCAGGGGGTGACGCTGGGCATACTGTTCGTCGCCATCGCAGCGGTCACGGATTCGATCTACGCCATCGCCGCCGGCAGCATCGGCCCACAGCTGACCCGCGCCGCCCCCGTGCGATCGCTGGGGCGTTATATCAGTGGCACCACCTTCATCGGGCTAGGTGTGTTCGCCGCCCTGACCGACGCACGCCGTCCCGGGTAGACCGCCACAAGGTTCGTGCCCGCCATTGGCGGCACACCGATTCGCCGGGCAATTCGCCGCCGCTTGGCGTACCGTCGAATACCACGCAGCGCCAAGACCACCGCCCGACCGTTCTGCGCCTCCAGCGATCTCCCATGCCAACACTGCGCCTGCGCTATCAGACGATCAGGTTTGGTGAACTCGACATCCATGTATGCATGTGCTGCGCGACAACCAGCGGTTCTCCGGTCCCGACGGGGTGGCCGAACGCCCTATGCCTGGATACCCGGCTACGGCGCATCGTCGGCCAACTGCAAGATCTGTACGTCCACATCCAGCGTCGGAATCCCCCCCTGTGGCCCGGTGAAGCTGCCGGCCACAGGGGGCACCGCCTCCGGATGCCGATGCACCGCGACCGTAATGTGGTCGGGACCGACGATACTCGCAGCTGTCGGATCGAAACCCTTCCATCCGGCACCCGGCAGATAGACCTCGGCCCAGGCGTGCGAAGACGCGCCACCACGCTCGGTACCCGGCCCGTGTGCATAACCGCTGACGAAACGGGCGGCGACACCCAGCCGGCGGCATGACTCGACGAACAGGGCCGCCATGTCACGGCAGGAGCCGCGACCGCTGCGCAGCAGCTCGGAAGGCGCCAGCACCCCCGGTTGCTCCCTGACCTCGTACCGAACTTCGCGGTTGATATGCTGGTTGAGCCGATCGAGCACAACAAATGTCTCGCCGCGACGTCCCGCCGCGCGGTAGGGCGCAAGCCAGGCGTCCAGTGCCGGATGGTCTGCATAGACCGTCTCGAGAAACGGCCGCAACGCAATGTGTTCTTCCACCGAATACTCAAACGGAAGATACAGGGCATGCGGCTCGACGACGAAGTTGAGCGGCATGGTCTCGTACAGCTCGACCTCCACGCGGCTCTCGACCAGCAGTTCCGACGTGGTTGCACCGCCGAACATGGCAGTTGCCCGCACGTTCTCGTAGTAATCACGCTGCCAGGTGAGTACCGCGGTGGGCTCGATACGCAGCGAGGACGCCGCTATGCGCACGTCATGGCCTTCACGTGGACGCAGCAGCAGCGTGTGCGGACCCAGCCGCACCTGGGTACTGAAGCCATAGCGGGTGACATGACGGATCTCAATACGTTTCATCAGCAATCAGGTCCTGGCGGCAGACTGCCGCGCCCGGTCAATGTCCCCCAATCCGCTGCGCGCTACCACTGCCGCACGTCGGAACCCACGCAGCGACTGCACTCAGTCTGGCCACGCCGTCAGCTGCCGGTATCCGACATCGCGCATGGCGCATGCCTGTTCAAGCAGTCCCCGCCAATCGCCGCTGATCGCCATGAGGTCCGCTTCGGGGGCACCGGCAACACCGGCATCAAGCAGACGCAACGAGGTGCACAGGCGTTCACGCTGCGCGACGATGGAAAGTGCCGGCACGTCACCTGATCGCCGACGCTGCCGCTGCACCAGCTGCAACAGCCGCTTTGCCCGCTCGATCTGATCTCGCAGCGGCAGCGAAAGGTCGAACCCGATCGCGACGCGCGCCGCATCGCCGCCCAGCCAAGCCACATCGTCCGGACCGAGGATCGGTGCCTCGAGCTCCACCATGCGCCAGGTGAGCCGCCCCTCCCCGACCGGGTCGTCGTCGGCCGGGGACGGCGGGAACTTGTAGAACCCCCAACGTGCACCCAGCGCGCACTCGATCAGCACCTTGTCCCGGTCGACCCGGCAATCG
>JAGRHB010000035.1 GCA_020445245.1 Gammaproteobacteria bacterium | reverse complement strand
CGCCACCACGGCCACGCCTTCGGCATGGCAGATACGCAGGACCGCCTGTACCTCTTCGACGCTCCCCGGTAATACCACCAGCAGGGGCACCACGCGGTAAGCGGCGAGCCCGTCGCATTCGTACGGCTTGAGTTCCTCATCTGAACTGAGCACGTGATGACCGCTCACCACGGGCCGCAGTTTTGTTGCGAGGTCAGCGCGTCGGCGGTTTCTGTGGATGTCGTTCATGGGGCCATTGTGGCAAAAAAGCGCGTGCTGCGTGCACTGCTAATCGTGTGGAAAAAGTGACCACCGATCGCGCCGGTCGTGCGACGCGCCGCGGGCTCTGCGGCGCGGGTTTGCTAGTATGCGCACCTGGGCTCTCCGGCATACTTCGAGAAACGCATGGCAAACCCCGCACGCACGCTGTTCATCATTTCCGATCGCACCGGCATCACGCTCGAGCACCTGGTTCGCACGCTGATGACCCAGTTCGACGACAGCTGCTGCGAGCGGATGGTGCTGCCTTTTCTCGACACGCCGGCCAAGATCGAGGCTGCGATCCGCGAGATCGAGGCCGCGGCGACGCACGATGCCGCGCCTCCGGTAGTGTTTTCCAGCATTGTCGACGAATCCCTGCGCACACGCCTGAAGGAGGCGGAGGCACAGGTGTTCGATATCTTCGATACCTACCTGCCGCCGTTGTCGGCGGCGATCGGCATCCCGCACATCGGGCATATCGGGCTGAGTCACGGTATGGGTGATCAGGGCGAGTACGATCGGCGCGTGGACGCGGTCAACTTCGCGCTGAATTTCGATGATGGCTCACGGCTCAGGGGGCTTGCGGAGGCAGACCTGATCCTGGTGGGCGTGTCGCGTTGCGGCAAGACGCCGACCTGCCTGTACCTTGCGATGCAATACACAGTGCGCGCGGCAAATTTTCCACTGACCGAGGACGACTTTCTGGTGGGCAGGCTGCCAGAGCCCTTGCGTGAGCACCGGGACAGGTTGTTCGGTCTGACCATCTCGCCGGACCGCCTGCATCGCATCCGCGAAGAGCGCCGCCCGGGGTCCGACTACGCCAGCCTGCCGCAGTGCCGCAAGGAGATCTCGGCTGCCGAGGACCTGTTTCGCAACAACCTGATCCCATTCCTCGACAGCACCTCCGTATCGATAGAGGAGCTATCGATCGAGATCATGCAGCGGATCGGGGTCGAAAGGCACTACTGACCGCACTGGCAGTGATGCCTGGCGGGTTAAAGCCAACGCACGCGCCGGAACACATACAGCAGGCCGGAAGCGATGCCCAACATCACCCCCAGCAACACGAAATAGCCGTTGGGCGAGCGCAGTTCGGGGATGTTTTCAAAGTTCATCCCGTAGATCCCGACCAGCAGGCTCAGTGGCACGAAGATCACCGTGACGATGGTCAGCACCTTCATGATCTGGTTGAGGTTGTGGGCGTTCAGGCTGATATACCCCTCGACCAGGTCGCCGATCACGTTCTGGTACAACTCTGCCAGGCTGTGGAAGCGCTCCATCGATGCGTGGATGTCGTCGAATTCATCGCGCCAGTATGGCGTGGTCGAGGCACCGAAATGGTCGCGCAGACGCTGATAGGCGTTGGTATGGTAAGCGAGGATCCGACGCATCTTGTGCAGCGCGGTGTTGTAACCGACCAGTTCCTGCATCAGCCGGTCACCGCGTGATTCGAACAGCTGATCCTCGACCTCGTCGAGTCGATGTTCCAGGTCCAGCAGGACCTTGCCATAGCGATCGGCGACCCTGCGGGTGATTGCGGCGGTGACGCTGAGTGGCGACTCGCCTGTGCAACCCTGTTCGTTGAAGCGCTGCTGCAGGGTGTTGATGAAGCGTGAATACTGGTTGTGGCGTGTGACCAGCAGGCGTGGACCAGCGAAAAGCGCCACCTGCTGGGTCGAGAAATCGAGGTCCTCGGAATCCGAGGTCAAGGGTTTCGTCAACAGGTAGATGTAGTCTGGGTAGGCCTCGAAGCCCGGAGGGTGGCGCGGCCGCTGGGCCTCGATGACGGCGTGTTCGTCCAGGCCGAGTTGGCCGACCAGCAGTCGGGTTTCGCTGGCGGCCGGCTCGTCCTGCAGATCGATCCACAGCCAGCCGCCGGTTCGGTCGTTCCAGTCCTCCAGCAATTCCGCACCGCCGCTTTCGGCCTTGCCGTCCTCACACAGCATGAATCGAATCATGTCTCCGTACCTCCATGCAGGGGGCCGCGCAATGCCGCGACCAATGCATCCAGCTGCTTCTCGCCGAGCATCGAGCGCAGGTGAAGATCACGCTGCGGGAAAGGGATCTCGATACCGTGTTCGTGGAAGCGATCCCAGACCTCGAGCAGCACGTCGCTGATCACGTTTGCACGCCCGTTCGCCGGGTCATTGATCCAGATTCGCAGCTCCAGGTTGAGAGAGCTGTCGCCGAACCCGAGCAGCTGGCAGCGCGGCTCCGGTTTCAGTTGTACGCGCGGGACCATTTCCGCCGCTTCGATGCACAGCCGGATGGCGGTGCGGGGGTCCGAGTCGTACGCGATGCCGATCGGAATGCGCAGTCGAATCAGGTCGTCGCTGTAAGACCAGTTCTCCACCCGTTGTGTGATCAGTTCCTCGTTCGGGATCAGGTGTTCGATGCCATCTCGGGTGATTACCGAGGTATAACGTGCGCCGAGGTGGTTTATCCAGCCGAACGAGTGGCCGACGGCGATTACGTCGCCGGGCTTGATCGAGCGATCCATCAGGAGGATCACGCCGCTGAACAGGTTGGAGAAGATCTTCTGCAGGCCGAAGCCGAGACCGACGCCGAGTGCACCGCCGAACACGGCCAGTGCGGTCAGATCGATGCCCACCGCCGATAACGCGATCAGGAACGCAGCCGTGATGAGTGCAATCCGCGTCAGCTTTGCGCCGAGCACACGCATCACCGGGGCCACCGTCCTGGCCTGGTCGAGCCGGCGTTCGACCAGCGTGGCGAGGCCGTTGGCGAGCCATAGGGAAAGCCACAAGGAGACAGCGACCTTGATCACGGTCAGTGGTGAGACGCGCACCTGTCCGACATTCACCGACCAACTGTCGAGCAGCGTGGTCAGTGGGTCGAGCAGGCCGAAGATGTTGAGTGCCGCAATCGACCAGGCGCTGAAGGCGATGAAGCGTGCCAGTCCCTCATTGGCGACCAGCATCGTGACGAGACGGATCAGCAGCCAGGCCGTCAGCAGGCTGGCAACAATCGTCAATGCGCCGCTTGGCCACTTGGCATAGTCGACGACGCCGATGGCCATCCACTGCAGCGTCAGCCATGCGATCGGGTTGGCGACCTCGGTCAGGGCCGCCAATGGCCGGCGGAAACTCGGCACGCGGGTGCAGGCCGCCGCCAGACGTGCCAGCCCTTTCCGAAGCAGCGGCGTCAGCAGCCAGCGCGCGAGCACGAACACGCCTGCGATGACGGCGAACTGCAGCCAGAACAAGGGGTCATGAAGGCGCATGTTGATCACGTGCGCCAGGTCTTCGGCGACGGACTGCAGTTTCGAAAGGTCGATCAGATCGTTCAAGGGTCCCCCGGTGCGGCCAGTCAGTGGATGGCTCTCTGAGCGCAGGTGCAGCGGCTTTGCAGGCGGGGTGGCGGCCCATGCATCATCGTTCGCCGTGTTGCTGCTGCGCGCACCAGGATTGCCCGTGTGCGCTCACGCCTCCAGACGGTTGCTGAGACTGCCGATGCCTGGGATCTCGACCACGATGGTCTGGCCGTCGACCATGTCGACGGCGCCGACCGAGGTGCCACAGGCGATCACGTCACCGGGATAGAGCGCAATCTCGCGCGCGAGGTGCCACACGATCTCCTGTGGCGAAAAGATCATGTCGCTGACCGGATAGTCCTGCTTGACCTCGCCATCGAGGATGCCGCGCACACGCAGCGCGGCGGGGTCGACGCCAGTGGCGATTACCGGACCGACCGGACCAAAACCGGGAAAGCTCTTTGCGCGACACCACTGGTGGAACTCGCCATTCGCGAACAGCGGTTCGGGGGCCGTTACGTCGTTGACGCAGGTGTAACCGAAGATGATGTCGTCGATTCCCTCGCGTGGCGCCTGATAACACGGCTTGCCGATCACGATGCCGAGTTCGGCCTCGAATTTGACCCGACCTTCGAACCCGTCTGGACGGCGGATCGGTCTCAGATGTGCAGACAGCGACTCTCCCAGCTTGACGAAAAACAGCGGGAAATCGGGTATCCGGGTCTGCTCAAGTTGTTGACGCTCATGAAAATTGTTCCACAGACCGAGAAACTGGCGTGGTTGCACAGGAGGCAGCCATTGGGCGTCCGCGGCGTCGACCACGGTGCCGTCGGCTACCGGATCGGCGAACAGCCCGCCTTCGTACAACGCAATCTTTTCACCCTCGAGTCGGCCGAGTCGGGGCTTTCCGTCGATGTCGATGCGGCACCAGTGTGCAGTCGCCATGGGCTACTCCTGTTCAGGTGATGACGTCGGGTGCTGCCCTGCCGGTTTGTTGTTGAATGTCCGCAAGTTCATTGGCGATCCTGATCAGTGGCGCCAGCGCGATCTGCGGGTCCAGCAGCTGACGGGCCGGCTCGGGTTCGTAGGACTCGAGGTAGACGCGCAGCGTCGCGCCGACGGTACCGGTGCCCGAGAGGCGGAAGATGATCCTCGATCCGTCGGCGAAACCGATCCGGATGCCCTGGTGGTCGCTGACGGAGCCATCGATCGGGTCCGTGTAGCTGAAGTCGTCGGCATAGGCGACTTCCAGGCCATCCAGCAGGGTCCCGGAAAGCCCCGGCAGGCGGCTGCGCAACACGTCCATCAGCACACTGGCCTGCTTTGCGTTGACGCCCTCGTAGTCGTGACGTGAATAGTAGTTGCGGCCGTATTGTTGCCAGTGCCCGGACACGATCTCCGAGACAGGCTGGCCGCGCCCGGCGATCACGTTCAACCATGCCAGCACGGCCCACAGGCCGTCTTTCTCACGCACATGGTCGGAGCCGGTGCCGAAGCTCTCCTCGCCGCAGAAAGTGATTCGCCCGGCGTCAAGCAGGTTGCCGAAGAACTTCCAGCCGGTCGGTGTTTCGAAGCACTCGATTCCCAGCGCGGCTGCGACACGGTCGACCGCCTGGCTGGTTGGCATCGAGCGCGCGACGCCAATTATCCCGTCACGATGGGCGGGGATCAGTGTCGCGTTGGCGGCCAGTACCGCTAGGCTGTCGCTCGGGGTGACGAAAAAGTCGCGACCGAGGATCATGTTGCGGTCACCGTCACCGTCAGAAGCGGCGGCGAAATCCACCGCGTCCGGGCCCTGTGTCATGGCTACCAGTTCCGCGGCATGCACCAGGTTGGGGTCGGGGTGGTGACCGCCGAAGTCGTCGAGGGGAATGCCATTGATCACGGTACCCGGTGCGGCACCGAGCATATCTTCCAGGATATGGATGGCGTAGGGGCCGGTGACCGCGTGCATGGCGTCAAAGCGCATCTTGAATCCACCCGCAATCAGCTGGCGGATGGCGCCGAAATCGAAGATTGACGCCATCAGCTCGGCGTAGTCGGCTACCGGGTCTATGACCTCGACCTGCATCTTTTCGAGCCTGTGACTGGCCACCGCATCGAGCGGAATGTCTTCACCGCCGGTGCTGCGGTAGTTGGCGATGTCGAGGGTCCTGGCGTAGATCGCCTCGGTCACCTTTTCCGGTGCCGGCCCGCCATTGGCAGTGTTGTACTTGATGCCGAAGTCGCCGTCCGGTCCCCCGGGATTGTGGCTGGCCGAAAGAATCAGGCCGCCCGCGGCACCGTGCTTGCGGATTACGCAGGACGCGGCCGGTGTCGACAGCAGTCCATCGCGGCCGACGAGTACGCGGGCAATGTTGTTGGCGGCCGCCAGCCTCAATATGACCTGAATTGCCTCGTAGTTGAAGAACCGGCCGTCACCCCCGAGCACCAAAGTGCCGCCAACGAGCTCGCGCTGGGTGTCGAATACCGCCTGAACGAAATTCTTCAGATAATTGCCTTTGCGAAAGACCTCGACGCGTTTGCGCAGCCCGGAGGTGCCGGGCTTCTGGTCCTTATATGGTTTGGTGGAATAGGTGGTGACTGGCATGTTTGGTCGGTCCTGCGGAAGCTGGGGGGATTTTTACCACAGCCGTGCCTTGAAATCCCGCGCCACCGCCCCAATATCGCGGCCCATCGATTCAGACCCCGCCGGAGGAATGCCAAGCAATGACCGCGACCGCGCAGAAGGAAACCCTGGATTTTCAGGCCGAAGTCAGCCAGGTGCTCAACCTGGTCATCCGATCACTCTACTCGAACAAGGAGATCTTTCTCCGCGAATTGATCTCCAATGCCTCGGATGCGGCGGAAAAGCTGCGGTTCGAAGCGCTCAGCAATGAGGCCCTGTACGAGGGCGACAGCGCGCTCAGGATCCGCGTAACCGTCGATAGCGAGGCCGGCACGGTGACCATTCTGGACAACGGCATCGGCATGAGCCGTCAGGAGGTCAACGACACGATCGGCACGATCGCCAGCTCGGGGACGCGCAAGTTTCTGGAGAACCTTTCTGGTGACAAGGCCAGGGACAGCCAGCTGATTGGCCAGTTCGGGGTGGGTTTCTATTCAGCCTTCATCGTCGCCGACAAGGTGACACTGACCACCCGCCGCGCCGGCATGCAGGCGGACGAGGGGGTGCGCTGGTCGTCGAGCGGCGAGGGCAGCTACACCATCGAGAACGTAGAGCGCGCCGAACGCGGCACCGAGATCGCGCTGCATCTGCGCGAGGATGAGAAGGAATTCCTCGACGCGTGGCGGCTGCGCAGCATCATCGGCAAGTTTTCCGACCACATTGCAATCCCCGTGGAGATGCTCAAAGAGGTCGAGCCGGCAGGTGAGGGTGAAGAAACCGAGGCCAGACCCGAGCCGGAATGGGAACAGGTCAACCGTGGCACGGCACTTTGGATGCGCAACAAGTCGGACATCAGCGATGACGAGTACCACGATTTCTACAAGAACACCTGCCACGACTTCGAGGCACCACTGACCTGGGTCCATAACCGGGTCGAGGGCACCAATGAATACAGCTCATTGCTGTTCGTGCCGGCGCGCGCCCCGTTCGATATGTGGGACCGCGAGCAGAAGCATGGTGTGAAGCTGTATGTGCGCCGTGTGTTCATCATGGACGAGGCGGACAAGCTGATGCCGCATTACCTGCGCTTCGTCAAAGGCGTGGTCGATTCCGACGATCTGCCGTTGAACGTATCGCGCGAGCTGCTGCAGCACGACAAGAAGATCGACAGCATCCGCAGCGCCAACGTCAAGCGCGTGCTCGGGCTGCTGGAGAAACTGGCGAAGGACGAGCCCGGGAAATACCAGGCGTTCTGGAAAGAGTTCGGAAAAGTCCTCAAAGAGGGACCGGCCGAGGACTTCGGCAACCGTGAAAAGATCGCCGGCCTGTTGCGCTTCGCCTCGACCAAGTTGGAAGGTGACGTGCAGGACGTGTCGCTCGACCAGTACATCGAGCGGATGGCCGAGAAGCAGGAGAAGATCTACTACATCACTGCCGATACGCTGTCGGCGGCGCGCAACAGCCCGCACCTCGAGGTGTTCAAGAAGAAGGACATCGAGGTGCTGCTGCTGACCGACCGGGTCGACGAGTGGCTGGTCTCACACCTGACCGACTACAAGGGCAAGCACCTTCAGTCGGTGGCCAAGGGGGAGCTGGACCTCGGCGAGTTGGACGACAAGGAGACCAGGGAGAAGGTCGAGAAGGCGGCCGAGGAGCACAAGCACCTGCTCGAGCGGGTCAAGACCGCATTGGGCGATACCGTGAAAGAAGTGCGCGTGTCCAGCAGGTTGACCGAGTCCCCTGCCTGCCTGGTCGTCGATGACTATGACATGAGCCAGAATCTGGCACGGGTGCTCAAGCAGTTGGGCCAGGATGCACCGATGCCCAAGCCGATCATCGAGATCAACCTGGAGCATCCGCTGCTGCAGCGTATGGACAGCGAGGTGGATGAGGACAAGTTCGGCGAGCTGGCGAAGCTGGTGTTTGATCAGGCGCTGCTGGCGGAGGGCGGACAGCTGGATGATCCGGCCGGTTTCGTGCACCGGTTGAACCGGTTGATGCTGGATATGTCGGCCTGATCGACCTGTCCGTGGCGTACGGCCGGTGCCGCTTGGCGCGCCGGCCGTCGTGCTTTGATCACAAACGAGTCAGGCGTCCATCACCGGGTTGCTGAGCGTTCCTATGCCACCGATCGTTATTTCAATCGTATCGCCGGTCATCAGGTAGACGGGTGGTTTGCGGGCGAATCCGACGCCTTCGGGCGTTCCCGTCAGGATCACCGTGCCCGGCAGCAATGTCGTATCGCGACTGATGAAGGCTATCAGTTCGGCCACCGGGAAAATCATGTCCGCGGTACTGCTCGACTGCATCGTTCGGCCGTTCAGCATGGAGCTTATCGACAGCGCCTGCGGATTCTGGATCTCATCGGCTGTCACCAGCACCGGACCCAGCGGACAGAACGTATCGAAGCTCTTGCCGCGAACCCATTGACCGCCGCCACCGTGCTTTTGCCAGCGTCTCGCGGACACGTCGTTGGCGCAGGTGTAACCCAGGACATGTTCGAGTGCTGTGTCGACCGCGACATCGCGCGCCGTCTTGCCGATCACTACCGCCAGTTCGGCTTCGTAGTCGACCTCGGGGCCGTGTTCGCAGGCCGCCGGAAGACGAATCGGGCGCCCGGGGTCGATGACGGCGGTCGGGGGCTTCATGAAGATCACAGGGCTGTCGGGCAGCTGCGCGCCGGTTTCCATCGCGTGGGCCCGGTAATTCAGGCCGACCCCATAGATCACGCCCGGCTGCAGCGGAGCAAGCCACCGCTTGACCTCGATCTCCTGCTTTCCCACCGTCAAGCCGGAGAAGGGATCTGACCCGACACACACTACCGCCCGGTCCGGGCCGACTGGCACGACCCAGCGGATATTGTCGGTCTGGTCGATGCATCGCGTGATTTTCATCTGCTGCACTTCTTTTTTGTGGCGATAATGTTGTTAGATTGCCATGCGACACCATCGAGGGGAACGCATGTCCGACCTACACGCAGTGCTACGTGATCCGATCCTTGTCGATACCGGCGTTGCCAGGCTGCAGCATTTCGACCAGGGCGACACGATAATCACCGAGGGATCGGAGGATCGCGTGATATATCTCGTGGAGACGGGGTCGGTGCGGGTATCCGGGCGGGTCGAACTGGAAGACCGGAGGCACATCCAGCCCGGTCTGTGCGATCTTGGTCCCGGAGAGGTGTTCGGCGAACTCAGCCTGTTCGACCCGGAACCGCGCAGCGCCTCGGTCGTCGCGGTTGAGCCCTGCGATATGCTGGTGTTCGACGCGGAGGCCCTCGCCGCCTATTTCGATAGCCATCCGCAAGAGGGATATGTAGTGCTCAAACAGCTGTTTAGCGTGCTTTGCAGCAGGCTGCGTCAGGCCGACCGCCGCCTCGGTTCGCTATTCGCCTGGGGACTGAAAGCACACGGAATCGACCAGCATCTCTAGCTGCCCGCCGTCGCGCCACCAAGACCAGGAGGACTCGGATAAGGTTCCTCGATCGACCTATTCACAGGCTCGAATGGTTATTTCCGCCTTCCCCGTGTCACAATTTGGCCCCGAAAAATCACGTAATCACCGTAGGGAGCAGATTCATGCGCGTTATTCTTCTCGGTGGCCCCGGCGCCGGCAAAGGTACCCAGGCCAACTACATCAAGGAACGTTATGGGATTCCGCAGATCTCTACGGGCGACATGCTGCGTGCGCACGTCAAAGCCGGCTCCGAACTCGGTGTGGCGGCGAAAAAGATCATGGACGAGGGTGGCCTGGTGTCGGACGACATCATCATGGGCATGGTCAAGGAACGCATCAAGGAAGACGACTGCAAGGCCGGTTACCTGTTCGATGGTTTCCCGCGCACCATTCCGCAGGCAGAGGCGCTGAAAGAGGCAGGCGTGCCGATCGACGCCGTGGTGGAGATCGATGTGCCGGACGAAGAGATCATCAAGCGGATGTCGGGCCGCCGCGTGCACCTGGGTTCGGGGCGTACCTACCACGTGGTGTTCAACCCGCCGAAGCAGGAAGGCATCGACGATGTGACCGGCGAGCCGTTGATCCAGCGTGACGATGACCAGGAGGAAACGGTCAAGGCACGCCTCAAAGTCTACCATGACCAGACCGAGCCGCTGATCAGCTTCTACAGCAAAGAAGCGGCCGCTGGCGGCTGCAAGTACGTGAAGATCAACGGGGTTGGTGGTGTGGATCAGATCCGCAGCCAGATCTTCGAAGGACTTGGCGGCTGAGTTTCGGTACCTGCTGATCCGGCGGACGAGGGCCTGACCCATCCCGGTCGGGCCTTTTCCCATTCGCCGCTGCCGCGTGTGATAAAGTGCGAAAATTATTTCGCATGTTCCGGAGGCCATGATGGCTGTCGTCGAGTTGACGAAAGACACCTTTGAAGAGGTTGTCACCAATAACGAGTTTGTGATCGTCGATTTCTGGGCGCCCTGGTGCGGCCCCTGTCGTTCGTTTGCGCCCACCTATGAAAAGGTGTCCGGGGATCATCCCGATGTCGTGTTCGCCAAGGTCAATACCGAGGAAGAGCAGGAGATTGCCGGTCATTTTCAGATTCGCTCGATCCCCACGTTGATGATCTTCCGCGACAAGATCATCATCTTCAGCGAGGCGGGAGCGCTGCCGGAATCCGCATTCCGCGAGCTGGTCAAGAAGGCCGGCGAGCTGGATATGGAAGAGGTGCGTCGCCAGGTGGCTGAGCAGCACAG
>JAGRHB010000358.1 GCA_020445245.1 Gammaproteobacteria bacterium | reverse complement strand
CAGGGCATCCACTTTGCATTTGGTCTCGGTGGGGGGATTATCCCGAACTCGGTCGCGACATGAAAGGAGACGCGATGAAACGGCTGGTATTCGTGCTGTTGCTCGCACCGTCAATGGCGGTCGGCGAAGCGTCGCGCTACCTCGATGTCATCCCCACGTTCTGGCGCACCTTGTACCCTGATGGGGGGCAGGGGCTGTATTGCGGTGCCACATTCAGTGCTTACGACCGTGACTACAACATCGAACACGTCTACCCGATGAGTTGGGTCGGCAAGGCCCTGCGTTGTGGCGACCGCGCCGCCTGCAGGCGCAGCAGTGCCCGCTTCAACGAGATCGAGTCGGACATGCACAATATGTATCCGGCGCGGCGTGACCTCAATCACAAGCGCGGCGCCTATCCGTACCGTGAGATCGCCGGCGAACAATGGATCGAGCCCGGTTGCGATTTCGAGATCGATTATCGTGCCCGGGCGGTCGAACCGCGTCCGGCGTCGCGCGGCAATATTGCACGCGCAATGCTCTATATGGCCGAAGAATACGGGCTGGAGATCTATCAGCGTCAACGCGGCCTGTTGCTCGACTGGCATCGGGCGGACCCCGTGGATGCTGCGGAAAAGCAGAGAAATCAGCAGATTGTGTCGCTGCAGGGCAAGTCGAACCGGTGGATAGAGTCGGGGTACGGCGAGGAAGGAACCGGGACCCGTGAATGATCCCGGTCCTGTGTGGAGGCTCAGTCGGTGTCGAGCTGCTTCATCAATGCGAAACTCTTGACGAATGGACCGGCCATGCGCGGGTCCTTGATCATGCCCTTGAAGTCACCGGACAGGAACTTCAGCTTGCCCATCGCGAACGCAGTCCCAAGGCCGGCCATGCCAATTCCCTCGGATGCCCACTTCTTCCAGTTGTCGAGGTCGGCGCGCATGTCCCAGTCGGGCTTGGTGCCATCGTAGTCACCGGCGCGCACGCACTCGCCGTTCTCGACGACAAACACGCCACGCGGCTGATCTTCATTCTTGAATCCGCAGGTGATCACGGAATTGAAGCCGATCTCGGCCAGTCTGCCTTTGACTTCCGGGTCGGCGTTCCAGGCCTCTTTCAGGCCGTTCATCCAGTCTGCGGAAAAGATTTCTGCCATTCTTTCAACCTCCAAATCGATACATTGCACAGCGGGTGGGTGGTATTGCGGCCGATCGCTTTTTTGCCAATCGCCGCCCTGTCAGCAAATCCCGGCGGCCGCTGGCTCGAGCGGGCCGCTGAGACGCGTCATGGGCTGAATTCGCGGGATCGATCGGGCGGCACGTCGCCACCCTGGACCCCAACCAATGGGGCCGGCGACATCTAAACACAGCGTTGGCGTGGCGTATCTTCAAAGCTGTTTATGTCCGGGTGGCGGGGATTTATTTGCTTTTTCGCGGCCGGGTCGCCCGCCACGGCAGTGGTGCCAGCCGCCCTGTATAATGCAGCGCTTTCTGATATCGGGGTTGATTTCTCATGCCGCGCGACTGTACCGCCCAGCTCCAGGCCCTGATGGCCGAACGCATTCTGGTGATGGATGGCGCCTACGGCACCATGATCCAGCGCTACAAGCTGGACGAGGCCGCCTACCGCGGCACGCGCTTTGCCGACTGGCCGAGTGATCTGAAAGGCAACAATGACCTGCTGTCGCTCACGCAGCCGGCGCTGATCCGCGAGATCCACGAGCAGTATCTCGAAGCCGGCGCAGACATCATTGAGACCAATACCTTCAGCGCGACGACGATCGCGATGGCCGACTACGGCATGCAGGCGCTGGCGTACGAGCTGAATGTCGAATCGGCCCGGTTGGCACGCGCCTGCGCAGACCGCTTCTCTACCGCGGAAAAGCCGCGTTTCGTCGCCGGTTCGATCGGACCGACGAACCGTACCGCGTCGATATCACCGGACGTCAACGACCCGGCCGCGCGCAATGTCACCTTCACGGAACTGGTCGATGCCTATGCCGAGGCCGCCCGCGGCCTGATCGAGGGTGGCGTCGACATCCTGCTGATCGAGACCATTTTCGACACGCTAAATGCCAAGGCCGCGGTGTTTGCCATCGAGCAGGTGTTCGACGAACTGGGTGTCAGGCTGCCGGTCATCCTGTCCGGTACCATCACCGACCAATCCGGCCGCACCCTGTCCGGCCAGACCACCGAGGCCTTCTACAACAGCCTGCGCCATGCGCATCCCCTGGCGATGAGCCTGAACTGCGCACTCGGCCCCGATCTGCTGCGCCAGTATGTCGAAGAGTTGTCGCGTGTCTGCGAGACCTATGTGGCGGTCTACCCGAATGCCGGGCTGCCCAACGAATTCGGCGAATACGACCTGAGTCCCGACGATATGGGCAGGCAGATCGGTGAGTGGGCCGAATCGGGTTTCCTGAACATGGTCGGTGGCTGCTGCGGCAACACGCCGCCGCACATCGCGGCCATCGCCAGCGCGGTCGCCGGCAAGAAGCCTCGCGTCGTGTCACAGG
>JAGRHB010000357.1 GCA_020445245.1 Gammaproteobacteria bacterium | reverse complement strand
ATTCAGGCGTAAGTAATATTTGACCACAGCTGGTTTCTGTTCAAGTTTGGGATGTTTGCGGAGCACATACCGTTAGTGCTTATTAGCAAGTTCTCGAACAGCCTGGCCTCCATGCTTCTCGTCGGCGAAATCGGCGACGGCCCTCGCTCATACCCTATTAATTCCGCGCAATCGGGGAAGAACCACGCCGGGCATTAATTCTGGCCGGGCTATTGTTGAACGTCCGCTTTGTAGCACCGCCTGGATCACCCAGGCATCGATGCATTCGACGGCTTCGGGTCGTGAGCACTCAATGGCCGAAGTTCAAAGCGGCCATTCAGCGCGCTTTGCCGACGAATGTCCGGTACCAGCCCACTGCGGCCGAAGCCTGGTCCGACATCGCACGACCGCTCCGTCCGAATTACTGGCGTTGAGCACGCAGCAAGTCATGAACCGGACCAGCCGTGCAACGGGGGCCGTTGCGACACGGCACGGTTTGTGCGATGCAGCACCTACCTTGGTTCCTCTACGACCGCCCTCGTCGCCCGGTATCCACGCTCCCCATGGACCGGATCCCCGCCACCGCAGTACCCATGTTGCGTCGACGGTAACGGACGGACGCGTCGGATTGCGCTAGGATCGCTGCCTGTCAGGTCAGACCATCAAGCTTCACCACACGAGGTTACATGTTCCAGGTACGGATACATGGCAGAGGGGGCCAGGGCGTGGTCAGCGCCGCCGAGATGCTCTCCATCGCCGGTTTTCTCGAAGGCAGGCACACGCAGGCATTCCCCAGCTTCGGATCGGAGCGCATGGGCGCGCCGGTCATGGCATTCTGCCGCTTCGACGACAAGGAGATCCGGTTGCGCGAGCCGGTCATGGCGCCAGACGCGCTGATCATCCAGGACACGACGCTGCTGCATCAGGTCAATCTGTTCGAAGGTGTCTGCGACGCCGGCTACGTGCTGATCAATTCGACCCGCACGCCCTCAGAACTCGGGCTCGATGATTTCTTTGCCAGTCGCCCGGGTATCCGCGTACTGACTGTTCCGGCATCACAGCTGGCACTCGAGCACGTCGGCAGGCCGCTGCCCAACGCCGCGCTGCTCGGCGGGTTCGCCGCGCTCACCGGCATTATCCGCTTCGACTCGGTCGCAGCCGCGATCGCAGAGAAATTCTCCGGCAGGATTGCATCCAGCAACGTCGCGGCGGCAAAAGCCGCTTACGAGATTGCCGTCACCGCGACCCGGGAGGCAAGCGCCGCATGTTGAAACAGATCGAAGGATCCCGTGCCGTGGCCGAGGCGGTGGCACTGTGCCGACCGGAGGTTATCTGCGCCTACCCGATCACGCCGCAGACCCACATCGTCGAGAACCTCGGACAGCTGGTCAAAACCGGGGAACTGAGCAACTGCGAGTTCATCAACGTCGAGTCCGAATTCGCCGCTCTCTCGGTGGCGATTGGTGCCAGCGCGACCGGCGCCCGGGCCTACACAGCGACCGCCAGCCAGGGACTGCTGTTCATGGCAGAGGCCGTCTACAACGCCTCTGGCCTCGGTCTGCCGATCGTGATGACCATCGGCAACCGCGCGATCGGAGCACCCATCAACATCTGGAACGACCAGCAGGACAGCATGTCAATGCGCGATGCCGGCTGGATCCAGCTGTATGCCGAGACCAATCAGGAGGCGGTGGACCTGCATATCCAGGCGGTGCGCCTTGCAGAGGAGCTGTCGGTGCCGGTGATGGTGTGCGTCGACGGGTTCATCCTGACCCACGCCTACGAGCGTGTGGACCTGCCGTCGCAGGAACAGGTCGATGCCTTTGTGCCGGCGTATGAGCCGCGCCAGGTCCTGGACCCGGCGGAGCCGGTCACGATCGGGGCCATGGTCGGACCCGAGGCGTTCACCGAGGTGCGTTACCTCGCACACTACCGGCAGATGCAGGCGCTGTGGCTCATCCCCGAGCTGGCGGAAGAGTTCGAGCAGCACTTCGGACGCGCCGCCGGCGGCCTGCTGCGCCCCTATCATACGGAGGCTGCGGAAACCCTGGTCGTCGCGCTGGGATCGGTCAACGGCACAATCAAGGACGTGGTCGATCAACTCAATGACGAGGGCGTGGCGATCGGCTGCGTCAGCATCACATCGTTTCGCCCCTTCCCAGCCAGGAAACTGCGCGAGACCATCGGGCACGCCCGGCGCGTGGTGGTGATCGAGAAGTCGCTGGCGGTGGGGATCGGCGGCATCGTGTCGACCGACGTGCGCATGGCGCTGGCCGGTGCCGGCATACCGGTGTTCACAGTGATCGCCGGCCTCGGCGGCCGGGCGATCACCCAGGCATCGCTGCACGATGTCCTGACGAAGGCACATCACGATGCCCTGCAGCGGCTGACCTTTCTCGACCTGCGGCACGATGTCATCCATCGCGAGATCGAACGCCTGGAGACCCAGCGCCGCTCGGGCCCGGTGGCGGAAAACATCCTGCGTGAACTCGGCAGTGTCGCCGACCACATCGGTTA
>JAGRHB010000356.1 GCA_020445245.1 Gammaproteobacteria bacterium | reverse complement strand
AAAATGAATACCAGAGAAAATCTCAAAGAGGCCTTTGCCGGCGAGAGCCAGGCCAACCGGACCTATCTTGCGTTCGGCGAACGCGCGCAGCGCGACGGTTTTGCGCAGGTCGCCAAACTGTTCCGGGCGGTCGCGGCCGCCGAGACCATCCATGCCCACGCCCATCTGAGGGCGATGGACGGGGTCAAGGCCACAGCGGAAAACCTCGTGGAGGCCGCCGCCGGCGAGAAGTACGAGTTCGAGCAGATGTACCCACCCATGGTGGCCACCGCCGAGGCCGAAGGCGACCGCCGTGCCACGATGTCGATGCGCTACGCGATGGAGGTGGAGAAGGTCCACCATGCACTGTTCAACAGTGCCCTGGAGGCCGTCAAAGCAGGCAGTGATCTGGCCGACGCACCGATCCGCGTATGCCCGGTGTGCGGCCACACGGTGATCGGTGATGCACCGGACGAGTGCCCGGTATGCAAGGCCAAGGGCTCGAAGTTCCAGGAGATCTCCTAGCGCGCTGCGCCGTATCGACCATCCGGCCAATTGGGCTCCCTCTCCCCCCGGGAGAGGGACGGGGTGAGGGGAAATAGATCATGACGGACAATCTTCAGGGCTATATCTGCAACGTCTGTGGCTGGGTCTACGATCCCCGGCAGGGCGATCCGGATGGCGGCATAGCCCCGGGCACGGCCTGGGCGGATATTCCGGATGACTGGGTCTGCCCCGTGTGCGGCGCAGGCAAGGAAGACTTCGCGCCGCTTGAAGAAGCACCACAGGCCACGCCCCCTGCCAACCCGGAAGTGACGCAACACGACCCGCACTCCCTGGTGATCATCGGTAGTGGCCTTGCCGGCTATTCGCTGGCCAAGGAGTTGCGCAGGCGGGATGCGGACATGCCGATCGCCGTGGTGACGGCGGACGGTGGCGAGGTCTACACCAAGCCGATGTTGTCCAACGCCCTGGCGCGCCGTCACCGGCCGGATGACATGGTGCAGAAGGACGCCGCCACCCAGGCCGCGGACCTCGGTATCGAGATCCGGCCGCGTACCCGGGTCCTGGCGGTCGACAGGGCAGCTCGCACCCTGACGCTCGACGGCGGCCACGGCACACAGACCCTGGCCTACGATCGCCTGGTGTTGGCGGTGGGTGCAGACGCCCGCGTGTTCCCCACCACCGGTGCCGACGCGGTGGACATCTTCACCGTCAATGACCTCGACGACTACCGCCGCTGGCGCGAACGCATCGGAAACGAAGGCCGGGTCCTGCTGATCGGCGCCGGGCTGATCGGCTGCGAGTTCGCCAACGACCTGGCGGTGGCCGGTTTCGGCGTCGACATCGTCGATCCCGCGCCCTGGCCGCTGGCACGGCTGTTGCCGGCAGAGATCGGCGGCATGCTGACGGATGCCCTGAGGCAGGCAGGCTGCCGGCTGCACATGGGGCGCACGGTGGCCGCCTATGAGGCAGCGGAACCCGGCAACCTGGCGACACTCGACGACGGTTCGCAGATCATGTTCGACCACGCGCTGTCTGCAGTCGGCCTCACCGCGCGTACAGTGCTGGCACGCGAGGCCGGGCTGGAGGTCGACAACGGCAT
The DNA here is from genome assembly GCA_020445245.1 of Gammaproteobacteria bacterium. The sequence goes on along the minus strand of JAGRHB010000356.1, from coordinate 916 downwards.
CATCGTCGATCGTCTGTTGCGCACCAGCGACCCGCATATCTTCGCCGTGGGCGACTGCGCCCGGACCGAAGCGGGCCCTCTGCCTTTCATCGCACCACTGCTGGCGCAGACACGGGCGCTGGCCGCCACCCTGAGCGGCACCGAGACGCCGCTGCTGCTGCCTGCGCTGCCCGTCGTGGTCAAGACGCCAGCGCTTCCGCTGGTGGTGTGCCCACCGCCGCCCGGCACCGATGGGGCCTGGGAACTGGACCTGGGAGACGGCGAGGCGTCCGCGATCTTCCGGACCCCGGCCGGTGTTGAAGTGGGCTTCGCGCTGGCCGGTGCCAGCACGCGCCTGCAACAGCAGATGGCAAAGCGCATGCCCGACCTGTTGCCCGCCCAGGCACCTGCACCCGTTTAAGCTGAAACAACGCACAGCGTCGCCGTTCCCCCCTCTCCCACATGCGGGCGAGCAACCGCGTATCTCCTTCTCCCACCGGGAGAAGGTCGGGATGTGGGAATCTTCCTGAATTCATGGTGTTGACCATTCAATTCCCCTCACCCCAGCCCTCTCCCAGTGGGGAGAGGGGGTTTTTGCAACACCCACCAAGGGGGACAGGTCGAAAAGGCTAGACTGATTCTGCTGGGCCCCCTCTCCCGCGTACGGGAGAGGGACGGGGTGAGGGAAACGACCATGGCGAATAACCGTTTCATGGTTCGGGGAGCCGAATCACCAAAGTAACCTGGACACAGCTGGTCGGCGGCCCTGTTCAGCGCCGCAGCGTCAGCAGGTGATTGTCCCAGCGGCAGCCGGGGAACGAGGTCCGAGCCGTCGCTGCGAGGTCTTCGTCGACCCGTGTCACGGTACCCCCGCCGTCACTGACCACGAATCCCTGCCCGCCGCCAGCCGACCGACCGATACCGCAGGCGTCGGCCT
>JAGRHB010000355.1 GCA_020445245.1 Gammaproteobacteria bacterium | reverse complement strand
CCAATCGACCAAAGCTGTGAACGGCGTCACCGCTCAAGCAGTATCCGCAGCATTCGGCGCAGCGGTTCCGCCGCGCCCCACAGGAGCTGATCGCCAACCGTGAACGCGTTCAGGAACTCGTTGCCGAGATTCATCTTGCGCAGACGGCCGACGGGCACCGTCAATGTCCCGGTGACGCTGGCGGGTGTCAAATCACGGATACTCGCGGCGCGCTCGTTGGGCACGACTTTGGACCAGGGGTTCGCCTCGTCCAGCATCTGCTCGATCTCATCGATCGGCACATCCTTCTTTAGCTTTATCGTCAATGCCTGGCTGTGGCAGCGCATCGCCCCGATACGCACACAGGTCCCATCGATCGGTACCGGGTTGGTGCTGCGGCCGAGGATCTTGTTGGTCTCGGCGAAACCCTTCCATTCCTCCTTGCTCTGGCCGTTTTCCAGCGCCACGTCGATCCAGGGGATCAGGCTTCCGGCCAGCGGCACACCGAAGTTTTCGGTCGGATATTCGGCACTGCGCAACGTCTGCGTCACCTTGCGATCGATATCGAGGATCGCCGACGCGGGGTCTGCGAGCAGATCCGACACGCTGTGCTGCAGCACACCCATCTGGCCAAGCAATTCGCGCATGTTTTTGGCGCCTGCGCCGGAGGCTGCCTGGTAGGTCATCGAGGTTGCCCACTCGACCAGGTCAGCGTTGAATAGGCCACCCAGCGCCATCAGCATCAGGCTGACGGTGCAGTTGCCGCCGATGAAGTCCTTCCGGCCGTCCTCCAGCGCCCGCTGGATGACCGGCAGGTTTACCGGGTCGAGAATGATCACCGCATCCTTGTCCATGCGCAGCGCCGAGGCGGCATCAATCCAGTAACCCTGCCATCCCGAGTTGCGCAGCCCGGCAAATACCTGCTTGGTGTAGTCGCCGCCCTGGCAGGTAACGATGGCATCCATCTGGCTCAGTGCGGCGATGTCAGTCGCGTCCTGCAGCACTGCAACCGGCTTGCCGACATCCGGCCCCGGCTGTCCCGTCTGCGACGTGGTGAAGAACACCGGTTCGTCAATGAGCGCGAAATCACTCTCTTCGCGCATCCGGTCCATCAGCACCGAACCGACCATGCCCCGCCAACCTACAAAACCCACTCTTTTCATCGTTGCGATCTCAATTTCGAATCATTCACCATACCGGGTCGCCAGGCGATCAAAGTGCCGCGACCACTGCGTCGCCCATCCCCACGCAGTTCACCTCGGTCATGCCCTCGGACATGATATCGGGTGTCCGCAGCCCCTTGTCGAGTACCGCAACAACGGCGTTCTCGATCCGGTCGGCCATCGCGGTCTCATTGAGGCTGTAACGCAGCATCATCGCCACCGAGAGGATGGTCGCGAGTGGATTCGCGATGCCCTTTCCGGCGATGTCAGGTGCGGAGCCATGGATCGGCTCGTACATGCCCTGGCCATTTTCGTTCAATGAGGCCGACGGCAGCATGCCGATCGAGCCGGTGAGCATCGCCGCCGCGTCGGACAGGATGTCACCGAACATATTGGTGGTGACCATCACATCGAACTGTTTCGGCCACTTCACCAGCTGCATCGCCGCATTGTCGACATACATGTGCGACAACTCGATCTGCGGGTATTCGGTTTTGACCACGCGCGTTGCCACCTCGCGCCACAGCTCGGTGCACTCCAGGACATTGGCCTTGTCCACCGAGCACACCCGCTTGCCACGTTTCATGGCGATCTCGCAGGCCGAGCGCACGATGCGCTCGATCTCGTGCTCGACGTACACCAGGGTGTTGAAGCCCTGGCGTTCACCATTCTCCAGCGTGCGGATGCCGCGTGGCTGACCAAAATAGATCCCACCGGTGAGCTCGCGGACGATCATGATGTCGAGGCCGGAAACGATCTCCGGGCGCAGGCTGGAGGCGCCGGCCAGTTGCGGGTACAGGATTGCCGGTCGCAGGTTGGAGAACAGGCCCAGCCCGGCGCGCAGTCCCAGAAGGCCCTTTTCCGGTCGCACCGCGATATCGAGTGGCTCCCACCTGGGCCCGCCGACGGCACCGAGCAATACCGCATGCGCCTCGCGGGCCATCGCCAGCGTACTCTCGGGCAGCGGCGAACCGGCCGCGTCATAGGCCGCACCACCAATCAGCCCCTCGTCCAGTTCGATGTCCAGGCCCTCGCCCGCAAGGTGATCCAACACCTTGACCGCTTCGGCGACGATCTCCGGTCCGATACCGTCACCCGGCAATACCAATACACGTTTAGTCATGGGCACAATCTGCAAAGGACACAACGAGCGCTAGGCCGCCAGGGGCCGCCAACCGCGTACCGACCGTGTCCTTCGTCTCCCTCCGGTTGAAATCAAAAAAGAGAACCCGCCAACCGCGCCGCCCTCACTCGAACAGCCACGGGGCCTGTTGCCGGCGGCGCACTTCATAGGCCCGTATGTCATCGACATGCTGCAGCGTGAGCCCGATATCGTCGAGGCCCTCGAGCAGGCAGTGC
>JAGRHB010000354.1 GCA_020445245.1 Gammaproteobacteria bacterium | reverse complement strand
AGCTCACCTCGCAGCAACGGTTGTTGTGGTGCCGCCATCATCTTGCGTCCTTGCCGGCCTTCGGCCGCGCCTGCCGCGACGACTGGCGCCGCGCCAGCGCCGTGCCGGAACGATCCTGCGCCGGCAGCCGCCCGGTCAGTCCCTCACCGCAACCCATGTGCAAGCGACGTGGCGTGTTTTCGCGTCTCATGGGCACATCGCCTCCGCCATAGCCGCCGCCACTGCCCCGATGTTTCCGGCACCCATGGTGACCACGATATCCCCATCGGCAACCAGGTCGCCAAGGATCTGGGGCAGATCTTCGACAACATCCAGAAACACCGGGTCGACCTGACCGCGCGCCCTGATGGAGCGGACCAGCGCACGACCGTCAGCCCCGGCGATCGGCGCTTCACCAGCCGCATAGACCTCAGCCAACACCAGGACATCGACCTTCGACAGCACGGCCACGAAGTCTTCGAAGGCGTCATGGGTGCGGCTGTATCGATGCGGCTGGAAGGCCAGCACCAGGCGGCGATCGGGCCAGCCGGCACGTACTGCCTCCAGGGTTGCCGCGATCTCGCGGGGATGATGCCCATAGTCGTCGACCAGCATGATGTCGCAGTCGCCGATCCGGCATCCCTGCCTGGCCTGAAAACGCCGCCCGATGCCTTGAAACGCCGCCAGTGCCGCGCGCATGGCCTCGACCTCGACACCCAGCTCACGTGCAACCGCGATCGCCGCCAGCGCGTTGAGCACATTGTGACGGCCCGGCATGTTGAGAGTCACATCGAAGGGCTCCTGCGCCTTGATGTGCACACGGAAGCGTGTAGTCATCCCGTTTTGTTGGATGTCCGCAGCGCGCACATCGGCATCGCCGCGCGTGCCGTATGTGACGACCTTGCGCGTCACCTCGGGCAGCAGCTCACGCACGTTGTCATCATCGATGCACATGACCGCCTGGCCGTAGAACGGCAGGTGATGCAGGAATTCGAGGAAGGTCGCACGCAGGCGCATGAAGTCGTTGCCGTAGGTGACCATGTGGTCTTCGTCGACATTGGTCACCACGGCGATCATCGGTTGCAGATAGAGGAACGACGCGTCGCTCTCATCGGCTTCGGCGACCAGGACCTCACCTTCACCCAGATGCGCATAGCTGCCGCGCGAGTTGAGACGGCCACCGATCACATAGGTCGGATCCAGGCCGCCCTCGATCAGGATGCTGGCGGTCAGGCTGGTTGTCGTGGTCTTGCCATGCGTACCAGCCACCGCGATGCCATATCGGAATCGCATGATTTCGGCCAGCATCTCGGCACGAGGCACGACCGGGATGCGCCGCTCGCGTGCCGCCCTGACCTCGGCATTGTCGTCCTTGACCGCACTGGATATGACGATCGCATCCGCGCCACTGACATGCGCTGCCTCATGTCCGATATGAATGCTCGCACCCTGCTCTGCCAGCCGCTGGGTGGCAGCATTCTGTTTGATATCCGAGCCCGAGACCTCGTAGCCGAGATTGAGCATGACCTGGGCGATGCCATTCATCCCGGCACCGCCAATTCCGACGAAGTGCAGGCGGCGCATGCGGCCCATCGTCTCGGCGGCATAGCGACGTGGCCTGGTCGTGATCCCGGTCATGCCGCCAACTCCTCGCAGACATCCGCAACGCGCCCGGTCGCATCGCGCTGCGCCATGCGATAGGCATGCCGCCCCATCGCATGCAGCAACGCGCGATCAGACAGCAGGGCCAGCAACAGCTGCGCAAGACTGCGCGCCGTCAGTTCGTGTTGCGGCAGCAGACGTGCCGCACCCGCCTCGGTCAGAAAACGTGCATTGGCTGTCTGGTGGTCATCCACCGCGTGCAGAAACGGCACCAGAATGGCAGCGCGGCCTGCGGCCATCAGTTCAGATACAGTCAGTGCGCCGGCACGGCAGACCACGAGATCGGCCCAGGCATAGGCCTCCGCCATATCGTCGACGAACTCGCTGACCAAGGCACTGACACCCTGTTGTCTGTAGGCCTCCGACGTCGCCTGCGCCTTGCCGCGACCCGCCTGGTGGCGAATCTCGGGCCGCGCCTCCGGATCGAGCTGCGCCATCGCAACAGGCAGGTTTTCGTTCAGTGCCTGTGCGCCCAGCGAACCGCCCACCACCAACAGGTGCAACGGGCGATCGGCTGCGATCGGCGCCGGCTCGCCCATGCCCGAAATCTCACAGCGCACCGGATTTCCGGTCAGCTGTGCCGCGGCACTGGCCGGGAAGCTGCCAGGAAAGGCCTCGAGGACCCGAGTGGCCACGTGCGCAAGCCAGCGATTGGTCATGCCAGGTATGGCATTCTGTTCATGGATCACCAGTGGTGTACGCATCAGTCGACTCACCAGGCCACCAGGGCCGGTGACGAAGCCGCCCATGCCCAACACGACCTGCGGGCGGCGCAGGCGCAGCACCCGCCATGCCTGCCGCATGGCACGCAACAGGCGAAACGGCGCCAGCAATCGATCGATTGCGCCCTGACCGCGCAG
>JAGRHB010000353.1 GCA_020445245.1 Gammaproteobacteria bacterium | reverse complement strand
CGGCCTAATTCCCAGCGGATTCACGCAACATGCGCCGAGAGAAACAACAGTGCGAGGCTGTTTTTTCCGCTGCGCAGGGTATCGCGGGCCCCTCGTAGTTCCAAGCAAATTTGATGCAGATCAGAAAAAAATCTTTTTATGGTATACGACTTTCCTAATATTAGCCGTCATTGATTTACATCAATTTCAAAGCATGGCCGCTATGGCTGGACGCGCCCGTTACAGCCCCAGGACGGTGTCGATCGCGATAGGGGAGGCGCAATCGACTGCGCCGGCGGCACCGGCGTGGGGCAGTATCCCCAGGCAGGGGACAGGCAAAGCGGATTCGAGGGTGGCGATGTTTTGCTGCAAACGGGGCATGTCCGGGTCGACCTGGGAACCGACCCAGCCCAGCAGCATCGCCCCACTGGCCTTGATCGCCTGCTCGCTGAGCAGGGCGTGGTTGAGACAGCCGAGACGCAGCCCGACCACCAATATGACGGGCAGACCGAGCGCCAGCGCCAGGCGCTGGATATCGAGGTCAGGGCCCAAGGGGACGCGCCATCCGCCGGCGCCTTCGACCACCACGAAATCGCTCGCGCCGCACACCTTCGCGAACGCCGCACGGATCGGACCGGGTGAGATCGTAGTGCATTCTTCGGCCGCGGCGAGGTGGGGGGCGATCGCCGGGGCGAAGCAATAAGGGTTCACCGTCGCGTAGGGCAGATCAAGGCCGCTCGCCGCCAGCAGCGCCGAGGCATCGTCGTTGCGCCATTCCCCGTCGCACCAGTCGGCGCCGGCCGCCACCGGCTTGAATCCGGCCACCCGCAGACCACGGGCACGCAGCACGCGAATCAACTCCACGGACGTGTGTGTCTTCCCGCAGCCGGTGTCGGTACCTGTGACGAAGACCCCGCGGTTCACCGACGCGGCCGCAACACGTCTATCGCGACCCGTGTCTCGCCGCCGACGCGGCGCTGCATAGGCCCCCAGGCGTGCCCGTGCACCACTTCGTAGGTCACCGGCAGGCGACCGTCTGCACCCCGAAACCGCTCGTATGCCGCGCACACGCGGGCGATTTTCGAACGCCCCATCAGCCCACGCTCGCGCTGGCTGCTGGCGTTGCCTGCGCCGATCAGTTTGATTTCGCGCATCAGCTGCATGGCGTCGCCATAGGTCAGCGTCATGCGCTCGACGTCCATCACCGGGTCGGCAAGGCCGGCGGCCATCAGCATGTCACCGTAGTCGTGCATATCGATGAAGTGGTGTACGTGATCGCCAGGGTCGACCTCGGCCCAGGCGGCGCGCAGCTCATAAAGCGTGTCCGGTCCGAAACTGCTGAACATGCACAGGCCACCGGGCCTGAGCACGCGGGCGATACCGGCAAAGGCATCCGCGGGACGGGCGCTCCACTGCAGCGCAGCATTGGCAAAGACCAGGTCCACACTCTGGTCGGCCAGCGGCAACGCGTCGAGATCGGCGCACAGGCAGCGTGGCCGCCGCAGCCAGCGACCACGTTGCCTCGTACGCTGCAACATCGGCAGGGCGAAATCCAGCGCCACGACCTCGGCCTTGGGATATCGCCGCATCAGGGCCCCGGTCAGCGCGCCGGTGCCGCAACCTATATCCAGTATCACCCGCGGCTCGATGCGGACGTAATCGAGGCGTTCGAGCATGCGTTGACCGACCTCCAACTGCAGTACCGCGGTCTCGTCGTACAGCGGCGCGGCCCGTCCGAAGCTCAGGCGCGCCTTTTCCTTGTCCAGCATGGGCGGTTCGCCTCGGTTCATCGATCAGGCGGTGGCTTCGAGCAGCAACTCGAGACAGACGTCAGGGTGTGACAGAAAGGGGGCATGCCCCGCCCCGTCAACCACATCGACCCTTGCCTTCGGCAGCATGACACGCAACACCTCTCCCAACTGCAGCGGAACCAGCGTGTCGCGCGAGCCCAGCAGCCACTGGGTGGCACATTGCAGATTCGGCAGAGCAGTCCGCAGGTCGGTCTGCAACAACAGCGTCAGGCCCTGGGTCAGGCCGGTCTCGCTGGCCGGTGGGCGCTCCGCCAGTTCGGCACGCAGCAGCCGCAGGGTTTCGCGCGCATGTTCCGCACCCTTCACCTGCAGGCCAAGGAACCGCAGCAGCGTGCTTCCGGGGTCGTCGCCCAGCGTGGCTGCGAAAGCGCGAAACGTATCGCTCGGCATCGCGCACGACCAGTCGGCGCCCTGCACGAAGCGCGGTGTGGCTGCAATCAGGGACAGCCCGGTGACCCTGGACGGCGCACGAAGCGCGACCTGCAGGGCCACCTGCCCGCCCAGCGACCAGCCGACCCAGTGCGCCTGCGGTGGCGCGACCGCAACGCAGCGCAGCGCCCAATCGTCGAGATCCGCCGCCGGTGCAGCATCACTGCCACCGTGGCCCGGCAGTTCGATCACCGTCACCTCGAAGCGCGCGGTCAGGCGGGGCAACAGCGGCTCCCACACGGCCGCATTCATGCCCCAACCGTGCAGCAGTACCAGTGGCGCGCCGCTTCCCG
>JAGRHB010000352.1 GCA_020445245.1 Gammaproteobacteria bacterium | reverse complement strand
TTTTTTTGTGTTTTTTTTTTGTCGTGTTGTTTGTCTTTCTGTTTTTTTTCTTTTTTTTTTTTTTTTGTTTCTTCTTTCCGCTCCCCTCCCTCTTGCCGTTTGTGGGGTTTTTTTTTTTTTTTTTTCATTCACCATAAAGTTATTTTCTGGGCTGCCGACAAACGTCGGTTTTCTCTACCTTCCCGGGCAAGCTACCACACAGTTTCAGGCCCTGTCTTGGCGAATCTAAATGCGTAAAACGGGATACCGATTCCCTCTATTTTTACTGATTTTTCAACATGTTAAGTGCGCCGCTCATGAAACAACGATTTCTTGACGCCACAACAGCCCGCCGCTCGGTGCATGCAGCGACAACAACCGGTCGAGCCGGATCTGGTGCACCTTGCCTGCCGCATCGCGCAGCATCAGGTACTCGGCACCGTCACGTGTGACCACATCGAATACGACCGCGTCGAGCCCGAACGCCACACCCGCGGCATCCCGGGCACGCGCCCCGACAGTCGTGCGGCGCATCGCCAGCAGCTCGAGGATCGAATGCTGGTCGCAGCCAATCGGCCGGTAGCCGTCATCAGTCGTCATCGCGTCGCACCTCCAGGGTCCAATCGCCGCCCTGAGCGACCAGGCGCACCTCGATCGGCCGGCAGCACACACTGCAATCCTCAATATATGCCTGCTCCCCGGCCGATCCGTCGACCTGCAGCTCGGTCAGCTCACCGCAGTATGGGCACTGTACCCATTGATAAGAAAGGGCTTCCATGACGCAGCTCTCACTCCGGCTCGAACAGGGCGAGCAGGTCGTTCAAAAAGTCGAAACCCCGTTCCGTGGGCCGCAGACGCGCCGGGTCGTCGGCCAGCAGGCCGAGCGCACGTGCCGCCGCCAGCGGACTGGCAACTGTCTCCAGCGACAGACCGGTTCGCTGCTCGAACAACGCCGCCGGTACGCCATCGCGAAGGCGCAGCGCGTTCAGCAGAAACTCGACCGGCAGCTCGTCGGCACCAAGCGCGCGCTCGTTCGACACCGCGCCGTCGGCGGCCGCACGCATGTAGGCGTCGGGCTGGCGCCGCTTGCTGCGACGGCGCACGACCGGGCCAGGCAGGGTCAGCTTGCCATGCGCGCCGGCACCGATGCCGAGGTAGTCGCCAAACTGCCAGTAATTGAGGTTGTGCCGGCATTGCCGGCCATCGCGGGCATAAGCCGAGATCTCGTACTGCCGATAGCCGGCGGCGGCCAGCATCTCCCGCCCCGCCTCCTGCATGTCGGCCAACTGTTCGTCGTCGGGAAGCACCGGACGCTGGTGGTAGAAAAGGGTGTTGGGTTCCAGCGTCAACTGGTACCAGGAGAGGTGCTCAGGTTCGAGCGCGATAACTGCCCGCAACTCCTCCAGGGCGCCGCCGACGGTCTGTTCCGGCAGGCCGAACATCAGGTCGAGGTTAATATTGTCGAAACCCGCCGCGCGCGCCAGCCGATAGGCGGCAACCGCCTCGGCGGCGGAATGGATGCGACCGATTGCGGCCAGTGCCGAGTCGTCCAGGCTCTGCACGCCGATCGAAAGGCGATTGACCCCGGCGGCACGATAGGCGGCAAAACGTGCCGCTTCCGCAGTACCAGGATTGGCCTCCAGCGTGACCTCGAGGTCATCCGCCAGCCGCAGTCTGTGCGCAAGCCCTTCGATTATCCGCTCGAGCACCCCGGCACTCAGCAGACTAGGGGTTCCACCGCCAAAAAAGACGCTGACGACCGGCGGCCGGGGCTGGCCCGCCAATTCCGCATCGAGATCCAGCAACAGCGCAGTCGCATAGGCCTGCTGATCGACGCCCGTGTGCTGCGTATGCGAATTGAAATCGCAATAGGGGCACTTGCGCACACACCACGGGACGTGAACATACAGCGACAATGGCACCGTCGCATCATCCGGGTCAGGGCCAGGCCCTGGCTGGTGATCTGAAATCCCTTTGATACTCATGACTTGATTCAAGTTTGCGGGCAGATGGCATCCCACCTGATTCTCCGCTCTTTTTTGGCGTTTGCCCCCACGTGCCAGCGACCCGAAGGCATCGTGCAACCGTGGTGCCCCCATGATCCCGCTTGACCGTCTCGCGGTCGAGGCGAATCTCGTCGTGCATCCGTGGGCGGCGATGCGCGATGTCGTCAGCGGTATTGCTGATGCTGATGCCCTGACGACGCTGGTGCTGGACGAGCGCCGCACTGTCGGCATCGTTACCCAGCGGGAAATCGCCGGCGACGTCGATCGGCACGACTGCAGCGTGGCCCAGGTGATGAAAGCCCGGTGGTCACGGTGCCGGCCAATATGTCATGTCATGCGGCCTACCACCTGATGCTGGAGAAAGGTGTCCACCACCTGGTGATTGACGATCAGTTCCACACCCCGGAGCTCCCCGACGAGGTGCTGGAGGACGAGATCGTCACCTGGCTCACGCGGCATGCGCGACCGTGAGCCGTCGACCCGTCAAGGATCAGGCGATTGCCTGGAGATTCGCATAGGCCACCACCAG
>JAGRHB010000351.1 GCA_020445245.1 Gammaproteobacteria bacterium | reverse complement strand
GAAGGCACGGTCGATCTTGAGGATATCGACCGGCAGATTCTTCAGGTAGCCGAGGGACGAATAACCGGTGCCGAAATCATCGAGCGAAATCGTACTGCCGCGCTCACGCAGATCGGAAAGCCTGGCAATCGTCTGTTCCGAGGCATCGATCAAGGTGTGCTCGGTCAACTCGATGCCGATATCGGCCGGACTGATTCCCGCGTCGTCGACCACCTGCAGCAGTTGCGGAATCATTTCGCTGATCAGCTGGCTGGCACCGGAGAAATTGATGTCGATGCGAACGTCATGGATACCCTGACGCTTCCATTGAGCGCGTTGGCTTATTGCCTCGGTGATTACGAATGATTGTATCTGACGCATCAGCACGGACTGCTCGGCGATCGGGATGAATTCGCCCGGTGGGATCTCCCTGCCTTCACGGCGCCAGCGCAGCAGTGCCTCGCAGCTGCAGATGCGCCCGCTGGCTATCTCGACCTGTGGCTGGTACACCAGATACAGATCACCGTCGGCAAGCGCTTCGCGCAATCCCTGCTCTATCTGCTGGCGTCTGGCCAGGGCCTCGTTCATGGTCGTGGTGTAGAAGCGGTAACAATCGCGGCCGGCTTCTTTCGCGGTGTACATCGCGGCGTCCGCCGTCCGCAGCAGGTCGCTGGGGGATTCAGCGTCATCGGGGTAGATGCTGATGCCGATGCTCGCCGAAACAAAGAGTTCCCGCTCCGCGATCTGGATCATCGGTTGCAACGCCTCAAACACTTTTCGCGCGACGTGTTCGATCTGTTTGGCACCCGGCATGCTGGACAGAAGAATGACGAACTCGTCACCACCGAAACGCGATAGCAAGTCGTAGCTGCGCAGGCATCCGGACATTCGTTCGGCGACGATCTTCAGCAGTTTGTCACCGGCTTCGTGGCCGAAAGAGTCATTGATGTTCTTGAAATTGTCGAGGTCGATGAACAGCAGGGCGAGCTTGCGGTCGAAACGCTCGGCCTCGGCCACGCGCAGGGTCAGTTGCTCATCCAGAAGATAGCGGTTCGGCAGTCCGGTCAACGCGTCCAGTGTGGCCATGCGTTCGAGTGCGCTCTGTGCCTCGAGGCGGCGATCATATTCCGATTGGGCACGCCGGACCTGTCGACGGTAGCGCCGAAGCTGGTAGACCAGAACGAGTCCCAGCAGCTGCAGGATGACGACGCTGCCGGCAAGCTGCCAACCCAGCTGGGCGATCGACCGGTAGGTCGGTTCCAGCGATTTCTCCAGGACCATGGTGGCATGACCGCGGTAGGAGAAGGGGATCGCGATCCTGTGCAGTTGGGTGCGGGCACCGGGCGCATCACGGCGGAACTCGCCGAGTACGAACCCGTTGTCGGCAGTCAGGTGCAGGCGCACCGTGTCACTGTTGAGGCTGCCCCACGATGCGATCTGTTCCCGTGCCTGCTGGTACTCGCCGGCACGCAGCGCGGCTGCCAGGATGTGCTGGACATAGCCTGCCTCCGTCACCAGCTGTTCCTGCGCGTGATCCAGCCGGGCGTTTTTCTCGCTGAGAAAGATCAGGGTCGTGATCAAGATCGCGACCAGGGTCATCACGCCCCAGGTGCCCGCAAGGCTGCGCAGATGGCCGGATTCAGCGCCCGGCATCCTGCCCTTCCTGCCGGCCGTCCGGTTGTCCCGTCGATGTCAGTAACTTGCGCAGAGGGTCGTAGTCACCGTCCGACACCGGGACGAGGCCGGTGGCGTCGCGGTGCAGAGCCTTGAGCGCCTGCATCCCCTCAGGGTCGCCTGCGATGCCGAGCAGCAGCACGCGGATTTTTTCCACCAGCGATGGCGGCATATCGCCACGGGCCACAAACAGGTGCTCCGAGACCTCGGGCATTCTCGCCAGTGATCGGAGTCCGCGCTCTTTGAATTCCTCGTAGACTTCGCTCTTGATCGCCCCCGCATCCATCTGGCCGCTCAGCACCGCCAGTGCGACGTTCGAGTGCCCACGGTAATTGGCGTAGTGGCTCAGATCACCCAGGGTGATACCGGCCGCGGCCAGTACCGCCTGGGGGACGACCGTGCTCATGGTGGACTCGGGATCACCGAACGCAAATGCCTTGCCACGAAGCTCCGTGACATGCCGTAGCGGGCTATTGTCCGGCACCACGATATGGCCCACCAGGGCCGCCTTGCCATTGCGTTCGAGGCGCGCGAGCAGCGGCTTGCTGCCGTACTTCTCGACCATGTGGACATAGGAAATCGGCCCGAAATAGGCGATATCGATGCGGTCATTTCCGATCTCGTCCACGTGTTCGGCATAGTTCCGTCCGACCCTTACCCTGACAGTCATACCGAGCGATTTGCTGAGGTAGTGGGCGAGCGGCAGGAAACGGTTCTGCAGCTCGCCGTACGAAAGGTAGGGATGCACACCGAGCAAAAGGGTCCGCCCGGCAGGGTCCACCGCGTGCACAGCGACGCTGTGACCCAGCAGGAGGGAAAATACCATCCATGCCCCGATCACCCGACGGATGCGGTCTCGGCGATGGCCTGGGTC
>JAGRHB010000350.1 GCA_020445245.1 Gammaproteobacteria bacterium | reverse complement strand
CATATCGTATGCGTGTCGGGTGTGCGCGCCAATTCAAGCACGGTTGAAGATGCTTTACTACAACGTCCGCCGGTGGCGAATCTGAAGCCGGGTATTCCAGCATCCGGATATGACAGAATAGCAGTCAGGCTTGCGCAGCCTGGCTGCATCGGGCCGCTTCAGGACTGGCCACCACATTCCAGGGAGGGAGTGTGCTGCTACTTGCCGCATCGTTCGCGCTGGGGACTCTGGCGTTCCATCAACTTGCCGAGCTTCCGCAAGGATACTGGCTGTTGCCGGGTGCGGCCATTGCCGCGCTGTGCTGGTTCTTCCTCCGCTCGCGGATCCTGCTCGCCCTGGTGACCGGTTTTTGCTGGTCGCACGCCTATTCGCTGCTGACCGTTCCACCGCCCGTTCCGGGGCAGCTGCCAACGATGCGAATGGTCCTGAGCGGCCAGGTGGTTTCATTGATCGAGAGAAAGGACCGGTCGGCCCGTTTCGTTTTTGCGGCAAACTCGATCGAAAGCCTGGGCGAGACGCTCGACGGTGACTGGCGTATCCGCCTGAGCTGGCAGGATGCACCGGACCTGCATCCGGGCGACGCCTGGCGATTCGCGGTCAGGGTGCGCGCGGCTCACGGCTACGCCTCGCCTGGTGCCTGGGACTACGAGGGCTGGCTGTACTGGCAGGGTATTCGTTATGCCGGCTATGTGAGTGCCGACGGGCCGGCTCAGGCTTTGGACCGTTCGCCCTGCTGCTTCCTGCACCGCTGGCGCGACGCGATCAGCATCGTCATCGACCAATCGCCGGTGTCCGCGTTTTCACGAGGGGTGGTCCGTGCCATCGGCATCGGTGACACCTCGGGGCTGGACGGCGATGTCAGGGCATTGTTCCGCGCCACAGGTACCAGCCACCTGATGGCGATATCCGGGCTGCATATCGGCCTGATTGCGAGCCTTGGGCTGGTCGGTTTCTCCGGGTTGTGGCGATGTCTGCCGACCCTGTGCGGACGCATACCGGCTCGCGTGGTGGGGGCGGGAGCAGGCCTGGTGCTTGCCTTCGGCTATGCGCTGATGGCCGGCATGGGTCTGCCGACCCAGAGAGCACTGATCATGCTGTCGCTGCTGGCATTGGGGCTATTGCTGCGGCGTGAGGGGAACTCATTGAATGCCCTGGCGGTTGCGGCGCTGGCCGTACTGTCTTGGCATCCACCGTCGATCATCGCAGCTGGATTCTGGCTGTCGTTCGGCGCGGTTCTGATCATTCTGGCTGCCTTGCGCCATGCGACCGGTAGGCCCTGGTGGATGCAGGCACTCGTCGTGCAACTGGCACTGGGTGTGGCCCTGTTGCCTGTTTTGACGTTTTTCGACCTGCCGGTGAGTCTCGTCGCACCACTGGTCAATCTCCTCCTGGTGCCGTTGTTCGGCTTTGTCGTGGTCCCCATCAGCCTGGCCGTCGCCCTGGCCGCCGGCATCAGTGCCGACACAGCGGGCTGGATGCTCCACTACCTGGCGGTGCTGCTCGACAGTGTGCATGACACGCTGGTCTGGATTGTCGCTCAGCCCTGGCCGCGACTTGAGGCCCCGCACGGATCGCTCTTCCCTTCGTTGACCATTGCGCTGGCGGCGGCCCTGTTGCTGTCCCCGCCAGGGGTGCCGCTTCGCGGGATCGCCGTGCCCTTGCTGGCCGTGCTGTGGCTGCCTCGCCAACTGGAGGTGACGGAGCGGGATTTCCATCTGCACCTGCTCGATGTCGGCCAGGGACTGAGCACGGTGGTCCTGACCCGGCACCATACCCTGATATTCGACTCGGGGCCGGAGTTCAGCAGCGGCTTTTCCACGGCACAGGCGGTCGTGGCCCCGTTCCTCATGACACATGGGCGGCGGCGCGTGGACCGCCTGGTGCTGAGCCATGGCGACAAGGACCACGCCGGCGGGGTGGCGCAGTTGTTGTCCACGTTGGACGTCGTGCGCGTGGTATCCGGCGAACCGCGGCGCGTGGGTCACGGCGCCCTGCCTTGCATCGCCGGCGAGCGCTGGCAGTGGGACGGGGTGCAGTTCGAATTCCTGCATCCGAACGCCGGGCACGCGTTTTCCGGCAATGATGCATCCTGTGTACTGCGGATCAGCAACGCGGCCGGCAGCGTCCTGCTTACCGGTGATATCGAGCAGCGCGTGGAGCGGCAACTGCTCGGTAACCGGGGGCTGCACAGCGATATCGTCGTCGCCCCGCATCATGGCAGTCGCAGTTCATCGGCTGCGACGTTCATCGCGGCGACACAGCCGCGTTACGTCCTGTACTCGGCCGGTTGGGCCAATCGCTACGGTTTTCCGGCCACCGAGGTACAGGCGCGCTGGTTCGCCGCCGGGGCGCAGGCTATCAATACCGCTACCAGTGGAACCATCGGTTTCGTCTTCTCCGACGCTGAAGGTCTGTCGGTCCCCCGCCAGCATCGGCGGGTGCACCGGCGATTCTGGTGGCACGACAGCGGTTCAGCCGAGGCTCCCCTTGCAGTATCATCCGGCGACTGAATACCAGGTCTGCGAATC
>JAGRHB010000349.1 GCA_020445245.1 Gammaproteobacteria bacterium | reverse complement strand
TCACAGCTCGACTTCCTTCCCGAGCGCCATACCGACTTCATCTTCGCCGTTCTGTCCGAGGAGTTTGGCCTTATCGGCGTTCTGATCCTGTTGTCGCTGTTCCTGTTCGTGATCGGCCGCGGACTGTACATCGCGACGCGGGCACAGGATACGTTCACACGACTACTGGCCGGCTCGCTCACGCTGGTGTTCTTCGTCTACCTGTTCGTCAACACCGGGATGGTGAGCGGCCTCCTCCCGGTCGTCGGCGTTCCGCTGCCACTTGTCAGCTATGGCGGGACCTCGCTGGTGACCCTGATGGCGGGGTTCGGTATGCTGATGTCCATTCACACTCACCGAAGACTGCTGCCAACCTGACCATGCGCATCGTCATTTTGCTGACCTCGTTGCTCACCGCCTGTGCGATGGTGCAGGCCAAGACCCCCGACCAACTGCGAGCCGAATTCATCGGCGAGATGGTGGAAAAATACGGCTTCTCCAAAGACGAGGTGACACGGACCCTGTACCAGGCGCAGTTGCGCCGCCCGATCCTGGAGGCGATATCGCGGCCGGCCGAGAAGACCCTCAACTGGACTGCGTACCGGAACATCTTCCTGACACCGTCACGCATCCAGGGTGGCGTGGACTACTGGCGCCGGCACGCCGACACGCTGGCGCGGGCGGAGGAACAGTACGGCGTACCACCGCAGATCATCGTCGCCATCCTCGGGGTGGAGACGCGTTACGGTGCCAACACCGGTGGCTATCGCGTACTGGATGCCCTGCACACACTGGGATTCCACTACCCGAAACGCGGTGCGTTCTTCCGCGAGCAGCTCAGCCATTTCCTGCGCTTCGCGCGCGAGGAAGACCTCCCGGCCACCACCCCGACCGGCTCGTACGCCGGGGCAATGGGCGTGCCGCAGTTCATGCCGGACAGTTTCCGCGTGTATGCGGTCGACTTCGACGGGGACGGCCGACGTGACATCTGGCTGTCACCGGATGACGTGATCGGCAGCGTGGCCAACTATTTCGTCAAGAAGGGCGGCTGGAAGCGAGGCGCTCCAGTGGCGCAGCCGGTGCAGGGCGTCACCGGTAAACACCAGCATCTGGTCGACGCAGGGGCCAAACCAAGCCTTCCCGCCAGCGAACTGACGGCCGCCGGGCTGGCCATCACCCCGCCGACGCCGGAGGGCGCAAAACTCAGCCTGCTCGACTTCGACACCGATGACGGTACTGAATACTGGATCGGTTTGGACAACTTCTACGCCATCATGCGCTACAACCCGCGCACCAAGTATGCGATGGCGGTGTACCAGCTGAGTGAAGCGATCCGCGAACTGCATGCGCAACAGCCGCCGGCCGGCTCGCCGGGGGCCGGGTAAGCGATGCGGCGCGGACACCTGCTGCAGCTGTTCCGCTGGTTCTGCGTCGGCGCGCTGCTCGCCACCTTGCTGGCCGGCTGTGGATCTCGGGGACCGGGCTTCCCCGGCACGCAGGACGGCCCCGGCGAGCACCGCGACGTCAGCCATGTACCGGACGCCGTGCCGCGGGTCGAGCCACGCAGCCGCGGCGGCAACCCGCAGTCCTACGTGGTGTTCGGCAAACGCTACTACACCCTGCCGCACAGCCGCGGTTTCGTCGAACGCGGGATCGCCTCATGGTACGGCCGCAAGTTTCACGGCAATGCAACATCCAACGGCGAGATCTACGACATGTACGTGATGTCGGCCGCGCACAAACAGTTGCCGATCCCCACCTACGTCGAAGTGACCAACCTGGAAAATGGTCGCCGGGTGATTGTGCGCGTCAACGACCGTGGACCGTTTCACGAGAACCGCATCATCGACCTTTCTTACGCCGCCGCCTCGCGTATCGGCATGCTGGGCAAGGGCACCGCACTGGTCGAGATCCGCGCCATCGATCCTGAGGCCCCGCGGACGCCACCGACCCGCGTGGCCGGATCTCCGGCACCGGCAGCACCAACCGCGGCGCCAGCACCGCAGGTGGCCGGCCACAACCCGCGAATCTTTCTTCAGGCCGGGGCATTCAGTGACAGCGGCAACGCCGAGCGGCTGCGCGCGCGCCTGGAGCAGGGCCTCTCGAGCGGTGTGCGGGTCATTCCAGCCACGCTCGCCACAGGCCCCGTGCACCGCGTACAGGTCGGGCCTTTGGCCTCTGTCGAGATCGCCGACGAGGTCAGCGCACGGATGCACCGCCTCGGCATCACCGAACCGCTGGTTGTGATCGACTGAGCAGCGGCATTGCGTCACAGCCCGTGCTGCCGTTAGGGATATCACCCTGACCGGCCCAGCATCCTGGCGTTAGAATGCAGCCCACCAGGGCCTCACACGCAATACCTCGTGTACCGCCCGCCCGGGCCCCTCGTCATCAGGAAAGCAGTATCGTGCACAAGTTCGTGATTATCCTTTTCGCCATCCTCACACTGGTGCCTCTGGGCGCTACGGCCGCCACCCCGGCGCCTGCCCCACCCACGGTCGCCGCCTCCGGCTACCTGTTGATCGACATCGACAGCGATCAGGTGCTGGCG
>JAGRHB010000034.1 GCA_020445245.1 Gammaproteobacteria bacterium | reverse complement strand
CGGGGCAGGCCATTGCCTGGCACCAGCAAGCCATCGCCGGCTTTGAGCGGCTGAGCCAGGGGAGCAAAAGCGCCAAAGCGATGTTCGGCGGGGTGCACTGCGATTTTGGTCATCATGGTCATTGGTTTATCCCCAGGAAAGTATGCGTTTGGAAGAAATCGGGTGGCCCACAACCCCATCCCGCGTATCACGCCGCGTCGGCAGCGTGATACCCGGAGCACGTTGTGCACATCCATGTGCGCTGGCGCATCCCTGCGTGGCCGTCAGGTGCTTACTGAGCCGCTTCGGCAGCCGGTGCAGCCGGTGCTGCAGGTGCCGGACCGACCGGACCATAGCCATAAGGCGCGTAGCCGCCCCAGCCCGGATAGCCGTAACCGCCCCAGTAAGGCGCGCTGTAGTTGTAACCACGGCCCCAGCCGTCGCCGGCACCGTAGCCGCTGCCGTAACCGCGCATATTGGTGTTGCCGCGACCAGACATATTCATGCTGAAGTCGCCACCGCCAGCGGCGTCGCCGAGGAAATCACCAGTGGTGTTGCCCCAGCCGTTGCCACGGCCATAACCGTTGTTGTAGCTGTTGTCCCAGCCGTTTCCGCCCCAGGGACCACCGCCCCACCATGCGGAAGCGGTCGCCGAAGCAGCAATCAGAGCTGCAACCGCAGCGATCTTTGCGAATTTCATGTCATCAATCTCCAAGAATGGAACTCTGAGTAGTGTTTGGAACAGCAGGGTCGTACTGCCTTGCTCAACCCTGTGCTTAGTATTTTAGAGTTTGCTTAAATTGTCAATTGGTATTTTGCTAAATCAGTACAATGCCAGTTGAAAAAAACTATTGAATTACCGGGAAAACACCAGGAAACAAAAAAGCCCCACATCCGGGGGCTCTGTTGTCGACGGCCTGACCAGCCTATTCCTCAGGCGGATTGCCGTCGTAGACGAGGTTCTGCCGCCGCTGCAGATAGGCATCGCGGATGAAGGAATAGGGATCGAGGGCCGCCTGATCGATGACCCGGCTGGCGTTGAGCAGGTCGGCACGAATATCGACGATATCCAGGCCGATCAGACTCCAGCGTACGGTGCTGTCATCGATCAGTATCAACGGATCGGTATACCAGTCGACAACCACGCCCACCCCGTCACGCACCGAGCGTGGACCGAAGAAGGGCAGCACCAGGTAAGGTCCAGAACCAAAGCCCCACACCCCGAGGGTCTGACCGAAATCTTCGTCGTAACGCGGCAGGTTCATGTTGCTGGCTACGTCCAGCAGGCCGAGGATGCCAATGGTGCTGTTGACCGCAACCCGACCCACGTCGCTGAAGGCGCGGCCGATCTTGAACTGCAGAAGGTTGTTCAGCGCCGAGCGCACGTCCTCGAGATTGTTGAAGAAATTGGTGACACCCCTGTTGACCGGCGCCGGGGTAATGGCATTGTAGCCTTCGGCCAATGGCGTCACGAGCGCACGGTCGAGCATATCGTTGAAGCTGTATACGGCGCGGTTGAAATCCTCCAAGGGATCGCGCGGATCACGGTCCGGGCCCGTCGCGCAGCCGGCAACGACCAGCGTGGCGGCAATCAGCAGAACGGGTGCCTTCTTGTACAACAAGGCAGGGATCTTCATGTTGTTTTTCCTTGCTTCCTTCACCTTCGAGCGGTACGGACCCGTACGGATGGACGCGACATTATAGGCACGCGGTTCATGCGATAACAGCCGGGCGCCCCGGGGTCATCTCGCTGATATCCCGCCCCAGGGCTCGAGGCGGTAGCCAAGTCGCTGTAATCCGGCAACCAGCCCCGTATCACCGCCAAGGTGCATCGCACCGACCGCCACCAACACCGTTTCTTTCGTCAGCAATGGTGCGAGCCGTTCGAGCATGCGTGCGTTCCTCTGTCTGATCAGCTGCCCGGCAAACCATTGCGACAGGGCCGGCGGCATTTTGGCGTACTGCGCCTGTGCGGCCCGATAGATCAGATCGGCGTCGCCCTGCAGATAGGCCTCTGTCAGTTCCTCCAGCTGTTTCGGCTGCTGCCCGGCGTTCTTGACCGTGTCACCGAGCAACGCCAGCTGCAGCGCGGACGGCATTTCGTCGAACAGTGCCAGCTGCTCGACCGGCGATTCCAGCCCGACCACACTGCGTCCCCTTTGCTGCGCCGCAAGATAGATTTCGATATCGAGGAACCGACCGGTCTCCGCCGGCGGCATGCCAATGGTCACCGCAGCGGCCCACGGTTTGAGGCGGTCGAGTACCGCCTCCGGTATGCCACGCCGGCCTGCCGCGTCACGCAGCGCGGAATAGTCCGCGTCGCCGACCAGGCCTCGCAGGCGCTGATCTGCCGGCAGCAGCGTAGCGGCCGCAACCGCCAGCATGGTCACCGCATCCGGGATCATCTCGATCACCACTGTGTCGACGCTGTCGATCAGCGGCACCAGCGGCGTCAGAACCGCCAGGACACGCGGATCTTCGCTGTGCATGGTACCCACCAGATAACTCGGTGCCCTGCCCTCGGACAGCACGCGGTAGACAGGCGCCTGCCCTCCCCAGGCGGTGGAAAGCAGCGCCAACAGCAGTGTGGCCAGCCGCAGCCCCGGGAAAAGGTGAATCGCTATCGTGCTGTGCATTCGGTATCCTGCCGCGCGTGGAAAACAAAGCCTACAACACCGCGATCAGTCGGCGGTTTCGCGGTTACCTGCCGGTCGTCGTCGACGTCGAAACGGCAGGCTTCAGTGCCCAGACCGATGCGCTGCTCGAGATTGCGGCGGTGATCCTGCGCATGGACGGATCCGGCAATCTCGAGCCGGCAGAATCGATCAGCTGCCACGTGCAACCCTTCGCCGGCGCCAATCTCGACCCCAAGGCGCTGGCCTTCAACGGGATCGACCCTCACCACCCGTTTCGCGGCGCATTCGAGGAAAAGGAGGCCCTCGACCACGTGTTTCGGCCGATCCGCTCGGCAGTCAAGGCCAGCGCCTGCAAGCGTGCGATTCTGGTCGGTCACAATGCGTTCTTCGATTTGGGGTTCATCAATGCGGCGGTCGAACGTACCGCCTACAAGCGTAACCCCTTCCACCCGTTCAGCACCTTCGACACCGTGACCCTGTCCGGTCTCGCCTACGGTCAGACGGTGCTGGCACGGACCGTTATCGCTGCGGGTATCGAGTGGGACGCGGCTGAGGCGCATACGGCGCTGTACGACACAGAGAAGACTGCCGAACTGTTTTGTCACATTGTCAACCGCTGGAACGCGGCCGTCGACGAGAGGCCCTGGGCCGATCAGTCCACCGGCAACTGAGGCGGCCGGGACGTCTGTTCCTCGAGATTCTGCAGCAATTGCTGCCATGCCTCACCCTCTCGCGACAGGATCGCTTCGACGCTGGTCGCCAGCCGCCGGAACGCTTCGTCGTCGCCCCGGCCGGCATAGTGCCCGGCCCGCGCCAGGTAAAGATACTTCTCGTGCATCAGGTTCTCAGCGGTGGCGCGGTAGCGGATCCAGTTCTCGTGATGCTGGTTGACATGCTGCAGGCCCTCCACGACAACCACCAGAACACCGAGCACGCCAGCGAGTAGGCCAAAATCGTCAAGACTGCTGAACAAAGGCACCAGTGCAGCGGCGGCAATCGAGGTCACTTTCAGCCGGCGGTACCATCGTTGGTGATGCACACTCTTGCGGTCATACCACTCGATCTGGTCCTCGAGCCGTGGGTAATTGGTACGGGCACTGTTCAAGACGGCTTGCGCCCGAGGTGAATCAGCCATGCGGCGATCCCAAGCAGGAACAACGCACCGCTGAGCATCTCTGTGTCCCCCATATCGATCGCCTCGGTGCAGGATGTCACCCCGAGCAACCCGGCGATCGCACCACCGATACGAAAACCACGCTGTCTGCCCCTGCCCCAGCTGGTCAGTGCCTCTTTCCAGGACACGTTGCCGGATGACCGTTTCACCGGGCTGTCCGGACTCAGCGGCTCGTTCAGGATCGACCGGATACGGTTGGCCAGCAGGTCAAAACCCGGATGTGCGATGCCCGGCTGCCAGTCACTCAGGTTGACCGCCTGGAGGCGTTTGAACTCGAACGGAATGCTCTCGTTCGGGATATCGTCGATGATCACCGTCGCGACGATGTTGCGATCCGCACCTGCAGCGGCTTCGGTATGTACCCAGCGTGACCGGATGGAGCGCTGCGACCACAGAACGACGACGCATTGCGCCTTCTTCACGGCCGCCTCTATGACCTGCGCATAATCCATCCCCGGCGGAATCTGCTTGTCCCACCAGACAGACCAACCCTGGTCCTCGAAGGCGCCCGCAAGACGTCGCGCGAATTCCGTATCCTCACTGGAGTAACTGATGAAAATCTGACCCACGTTACCTCTTTCCCATTACTGCGGATGATGCCTGCCGCCCTTGCATGATGGAAAAATAGCATGTACCCGGGTACTGAACATGCGCGCAAACGAAAAGGCGACCCGAGGCCGCCTTTCACCGGGAAAGCTGTTCGGGGCGCGATCAGCTGTCGGCAGATTCCGCCGGCCATTTCCTGGCCGCTTCGCTGACTGCCTTCTTGAGGTCCCCACTGGCGTGCATTTCCAGCGTGATATCGCAGCCGCCGATCAGCTCGCCGTCGATATACACCTGTGGAAACGTCGGCCAGTCGGCGAAGCGCGGCAGATTTTCGAAGATCTCCGGATCCGCCAGGACATTGACGTACGCAAACCTCTCGCCGCAATCCTGCAACGCAGCCGCCGCGCGCGACGAAAAGCCACACTGCGGGAACTGCGGTGTTCCCTTCATATAGATAATGATCGGGTTGTTCTCAACCTGCTCTTTGATTCTTTCCAGCACGTCCATTTCAGTACCTCTTGTTCGGTATCGGCCGGCCCGCCCACAGACTGGCGGACACGCGTCATGTTGATTCAGGTGCGCCTAGTCTAGCAGTAGCCAAAACCGATAACCCCGACACTTTGCGGGCAATAGTCAGGCCCTGCCATCGACGTTGCGCTGCAGCCAGAACTCCAGCAGCGCCAGGTGCCAGAGTTTGCTGCCCATGATGCGGGTATGGTGCATCTCCGGCGCCGCCAGCAGGCTGTCGACATAGCTGCGGTCGAACAGCCTGCGCTCGCGACAGGCCTGCGAGTCAAGAATGCCGCGCATGAACTCGAGGAACGGGCCACGCACGTACTTGAGTGCGGGCATCGGGAAGTAGCCCTTGGGTCGGTCGATCACCGCATCCGGCACGATGCCGCGCGCGATGCGTTTCAACAGGTGCTTGCCATCCGATTGCAGCTTGAGTCCGGCCGGACAGCGTGCGGCGACCTCCACCAGGTGGTGATCGAGAAACGGCACGCGCGCCTCCAGCCCCCAGGCCATCGTCATGTTATCGACGCGCTTGACCGGGTCGTCGACGATCAGCGTCGTCACGTCGAGCTTGAGCACCGCATCGAGGAAATCATCCGACAGGGCATCGTCGAGACGGCGCGCGATAAACTCACCGGTGTGGTCCGCACCGCGATAGGGCGGTGTCACCATGCGCAGGAACTCCGGGTGATCACGATCGAAATAGTGCTGCCGGAAGCGTTCCAGACGCGAGCCTTCGCGCTCGGCCGCCATCCGCGGATACCAGAAATAGCCCCCAAACACCTCGTCTGCACCCTGGCCAGACTGCACCACCTTGATCGACTTGGACACCTTCTCTGACAGCAGGTAGAAAGCGACCGCATCCTGCCCGAACATCGGTTCCGCCATCGCATCGACTGCCTCGGGCAGGCGTTCGAGCACCTGATCGTTGGGAACCAGGAACTTGTGGTGAATCGGCCGGTAGCGCTCGACCACCTGGTCGGAAAACTCGAACTCGCTGCCCTTCTCCTCCGGCTGATCCTCGAATCCGACCGAGAAGGTATGAAAATCGCGGACACCGATCTCGGCCAGCAGCGCCACCAGCAGGCTCGAATCGAGACCGCCGGACAGCAGTACACCGACCGGCACGTCGGCTACGTCGTTGCGCTTGCGCACCGCGGCCAACAGCGCCTCGTGGGTCGCATCCACCCACTCCTGCTCGCTGCGCGGCTGTGCAGGGCGGGTGGCGTCGAGATCCCAGTAGCGCCGCTGCGTCTGCCGACCATTCGCATCCAGCTGCAGACTGTGCGCCGGCTCGAGTTTGCGGATTCCGCGCAGGATCGTGTGCGGCGCCGGGATCACTGCATGCAGCGTGTACTGGAAATGCAGTCCGACAGGGTCGATCGCCGTGTCGATACCCCCGCCATCCAGCAGCGCCTGGGTGTTGGAGGCGAAACGAAAGCGGCTGTCGTCCAGCGCATAGTAGAAAGGTTTGATGCCGAAACGGTCGCGCGCCGCGAACAGGCTTTGCCGGCGCCCGTCCCAGATCGCGAACGCAAACATCCCGTGCAGGTGTGCAGGACAGTCCACGCCCCACTCGCGATAGGCCTTCAGGATGACCTCGGTATCGCCACCGGAGGCAAAAACATGCCCCCGCGCCTGCAGATCGGCACGCAGCTCGCGGTAGTTGTAGATGGCGCCGTTGAACACCAGGCTCAGTTCCGCGTCGACCATCGGCTGGTGCGAACGGCTCGACAGGTCAATGATCGACAATCGCCGATGTCCCAGCGCAACGCTGCCCGACTGCCAGATGCCGGCATCGTCCGGTCCACGCCGCTGCAGCGCAGGCAGCATACTTTCGATCAGCCCGGCGGCGACCGGTGTCCCGTCGAGGCGTAGCTCACCACAGATACCGCACATCTCACTCGCCTCCAGGCGTCCTGAGTCCCCAACCGCCCCCGCCCGGGGTCTCGATCCGCAGGCGGTCGCCGGCGTCCAGTTCACCCTCGCACTTGGAGGGCAGATCCCGGCCATTCAAGCTGTTGACCCCCGGCTGGCCATCACCGCCCCCGGCAACACCCCAGGGTGCGTGCGACCGGCGCTCGGTCAGCAGCGTGAAGTGTGCCGGTGCCAGGAACTGGAATTCGCGCACCAGGCCGTCGCCGCCGCGCCGTGCACCATCACCGCCGGAACCGCGGCGCAGCCGATAACACGACACACGCAACGGGAAACGACTCTCCAGCACCTCGACCGGGGTGTTCAGGGTGTTGGTCATATGGGTCTGGAGGCCATCCAGCCCACCGCCGTAGGCCCCGGCACCCATACCGCCACCGATCGTCTCGTAGTAGTCCCAGGCGCCCTTCGGTCCGGCGCTGCCAACCGCCAGATTGTTCATGCTGCCGTGGCTGGCCGCCGGTATGCGCAGCGGGATGGCCTGCGCCAGCGCGCCGAGGATCACATCGACCACGCGCGTGCTGGTCTCGACGTTGCCGGCCGCCACCGCCGCCGGCTTGCGTGCGTTCAGCAGGCAGCCCTCCGGCACATACAGCACGATCGGCCTGAAAGCACCCGCACAGGCCGGGGTCTGGGGCGGCATCAGGCAGCGAAACACGTAATAGACAGCTGCGGCCGCCACCGCGAGCGGACAGTTGACGTTTCCCGGGACCTGCGCGGCCGTGCCGCTGAAATCCGCGACAACGCCCTGGTCGGAGACGGTCAAGGCGACCTCGATCGCGATATCCCGGTTTCCCTGTCCGTCGTCGTCGAGGCAATCGGAAAAGACGTAGCGGCCCGACGGGATGTCGGCCAGCGCCGCCCGCGCCAGGCGCTCGGCGTAGTCATTCAGCGCCACGATGCCTTGGCTGAACTCCGCGACACCGTAGCTGGCGACAAGCTCACCCAGGCGCGACGCGCCGGCCCGGTTGGCCGCCAGCTGAGCGGCAAAATCTCCCTCGGATTCGGCACGGTTGCGGGTCGCCCGCGTCAGCCGCTGCAACACCTGCGGCAGCAACTCGTTGCCACGCACCAGGTGAACCGGCTCAATCACGACACCTTCGTCATCGAGCCTGGTCGAGATCGGCATCGACCCGGGCGAAGCCGCGCCGATATCCGCATGATGCGCGCGGTTGACCACGAACGCACAAAGCGTCTCGTCATGAAATACCGGTGCGATCACCGTGACATCGGGTAGGTGGGTGCCACCGAGAAACGGGTCATTGAGGATCACCTGGTCTCCCGGGCTCCAGGTGATGCGCGAGACGATGCCTCGCATCGCAAACGCCATGCTGCCCAGGTGCACCGGGATGTGCGCGGCCTGCGCGCACAGCGAACCATCGACATCGAATACCGCGCAGGAGAAGTCCAGGCGATCGCGGATATTGGGAGAAAATGCGGCGTTGCGCAGGACCAGCCCCATTTCGCCGCACACGGCATCGAGGCGACTGGCAAAGATATTCAGGCTGGCTGGAGTCATGGACTGGGAAACGGCATCCGCCGCATGGCCGCGTTGATCCAGCTTAGGCTCAAACCGGGGTCAACTGCCACCCCGTCGGCGTGCCTGCCGGCCGGTTTATCCAGTTTTTTTACTTCCCCGGCAGAGACACGGTTGAAAGCCTCGTCCTGCAGTCCCTAGAATCCCGGGCACCAGAACGCGGGACCTGGTTCCGCACATGACGAAAACCAAGGAGTTTTGAGATGGCGCACGAACTACCCGCACTGCCTTATGCAATGAATGCCCTGGAACCTGTGATTTCGCAGGAAACACTGGAGTTTCACTACGGCAAACACCACAACACCTATGTAACCAACCTGAACAACCTGGTTCCCGGCACGGAATTCGAGAACATGTCCCTCGAGGACATCATCATGAAATCGACTGGTGGGGTATTCAACAATGCCGCCCAGGTCTGGAACCACACCTTCTACTGGAACTGCCTGAGCCCGAACGGTGGCGGCGCACCGACCGGTACCCTGGCGGACGCAATCAACAAGAGTTTCGGCTCTTTCGATGCCTTCAAGGAGGCCTTCAGCAAGTCGGCCGCAACCAACTTCGGATCTGGCTGGACCTGGCTGGTGAAGAACGCCGAGGGTGGCGTCGAAATCGTCAACACCTCCAATGCCGCGACGCCGATGACCGACGGCAAGACCGCGCTGCTGACGATCGACGTCTGGGAGCATGCCTACTACATCGACTACCGCAATGCGCGTCCGAAGTACCTCGAAGAGGTATGGAAGATCGTCAACTGGGACTTTGTCGCCAGCAACTTCGCCGGTTGATCCGGACGGTTGTGCGTCGCGACATGGCGTCGCGATGCACAACCTCGCTGAACCGGGCAACCACCGCTTTCGGCCTCACCCACCCGAGCGGTGCCGACGAGGGCACCAGGATCGGCAGTGAGGACCTCGCCAACGGTGCACAAGTACAACCGTTTCAGAGCGAATACTCGGCGTAGGGGCTGTCGACAGGCAGTCCCTGCACTGCCCACAACCGACCGCTGGCCGGCTGCATGATTGCAGCGCCGCAGGTCTGCATGTCGAGCGGTGGTTCGCCACGTACACAGATCACCGGATCACGTGTCACCGCCATCAGCCCCTCGACGGTCAACGCACCCTCCGCCAGCAACGACTGAGCCCGCTGCAGGCGCGCCACACTGGAGGCCTGTGAAGCGGCCGCGCGCGGTCGGCAGCGCGTGACCGTTTCCGTCGTCAGGCAATGATTGCTGTG
Organism: Gammaproteobacteria bacterium; assembly: GCA_020445245.1. The sequence goes on along the minus strand of JAGRHB010000034.1, from coordinate 1,417 downwards.
TACCAGCGCCTGCGCACCGCAGCGGCTGATGGCGCAGCGGCCGGGCATCGCCTCGATGTTGATGCCGCTGCCGTGGCGGTCGAACAGCTGGAAGTTGTGTGCTCCGACCAGGCGCGCCCCGGTGATGCAGGCCAGGGCGTCTTCGATATCGGACTGCTGCAGCACCTTGCGCACCACGAACGGCCAGGTCACGCCGACCTGACCCTCGGCACCTAGCAGGTTGTTTATGCCGATGGCGATGCCGGCGTCGTTCATGCCGATCATGCCGATGCATCCGGTCAGGCTGAAGGCCAGAAATGCCGGGGTGCCCGCCGGGCGGCCATGCAGCAACACGACGTAGGGCGCCGAGCTCGCATGCATGTCCCAGGTCTGACCGAAGAACCCCCGACCGTCGGCACTCAGGCCGTCAGGGACAATGAACGCGGTGCAGTCATCTTCCACGCGCGCAGTCTCTGTCGTCCCGCCGCCACGCGCATAGACCAGATCGATGAAATCGGTAAACCCGTTGCAGATGATCAACTCCGCCACACCCAGGCCGGTGGCCTCGGCGATGCCGGCGAGTTCATCCATCAGATCGGGCGCGTAGGACTCGTGCTCACTGACGCAGGTCTGCGCCAGAGCCAGCACCTCGTCACGCCCCAGTGCATGGCCGGTCCACGCAGCGCTGCCGGCGAGGGCGACCCGCTCCGCGGTATAACGGCGGATCTGTTCGCCTAGGGCTCGGCCGTGCGCCCGCCCCATCTCGCGCGGCGTTCCCTCGAGCGAGAGCAGGCGTGGCGTGCTCATACGGCCCTGGCAGCAGTGACCGCCTCGGCCAGCACCGCCATACCCTCGTCGATCTGCTCGTCCCGGATCGTCAACGCCGGCAGGAAACGCAGGCAGTTGCTGTACAGGCCGGCACGGATGGTGATCAACCCGCGCTTGAGCGTCTCGGCAGTAATCAGATTGGTCAGCGCCGCATCCGGCTCGCGGCCGACAGGATCGCGCACCAACTCGATTGCCAGCATCGGGCCCAGGCCACGCACTTCGCCGATCACCTCCGGGTGCTCGGCCTGCAGCCTCTCTAGCTGACGACGAATGCGCTGACCGACCTCGACCGCTCGTGCCTGGAAGGCCGGTGAATCGAGCATGTCGATCGCCGCCAGTGCGGCCGCGCAGGCCACCGGGTTGCCGCTGTAGGTGCCGCCCAGGCCGCCAGGATTGGGCGCATCCATGATCTCGGCACGACCGGTGACCGCCGCCAGCGGCATACCACCGGCGATCGACTTGCCGCTGACCAGCAGATCCGGCACCAGACCATAGTGCTCGACGGCGAACAGCCGGCCGGTACGCCCCATGCCGCACTGCACCTCGTCGGCCACGTAGAGCATGCCGTGCTCTGCACAACGCGCCCGCAGGTGGGCGGCGAAACGCGGTG
>JAGRHB010000348.1 GCA_020445245.1 Gammaproteobacteria bacterium | reverse complement strand
TGTGAATCTCCTCGCCCCAGGTGCGTTGCAGATAGCGATCGCGCCCGGAGTTGTAACGGTAGAACTTGTAACGCAGCGGGTTCCTTGCCGCGTAATCCTGATGATAGTCCTCGGCCGGATAGAATATGCCGACCGGCTCGACCGCTGTGACGACCTCACTGGTGTAGCGTCCGCTGTCGGCCAGCGCCTGCCGGGAGGCCAGCGCGCGTTGCTTCTGGTCTTCATCGTGGTAGAAGACCGCTGTGCTGTACTGATGCCCACGATCGACGAACTGTCCGGTGCCGTCGGTGGGATCGATCATGCGCCAGAAGGCCTGCAACAGATCGTCGTAGCTGATCCGCGCGGGGTCGTAACGCACCTGCACGCTCTCCAGGTGACCGCTGCCGCCACCCGAGACCTGTTCATAGGTCGGATCTTCCAGGCTGCCGCCGGTGTAGCCCGAGATGGCTTCCAGTACGCCGGGAACCTTTTCGAAGTCGGCCTCCACGCACCAGAAACAACCGCCGGCAAAGGTGGCCAGATGCGTTTTGCCATCTGCCGATACGGCCGCGACAGCGGGTGCCTGCACCGTCTTGGGCCCGGTGTGTCCCGGCCACCACCACAGTACCACCCCAAGTAACGCCAGCAGCAGGGCGCCGACAACCAGCGATCTGTTCATCCGTCTTACCCACTCATTGTTCCGGTCATCTGCGATTAGACCGGGCGAAACGGGGATTTCTTCCATTCGCTTTGCGCGAGAAATCTCACCCGGGGGAAACGTTCGTGTCCGTCAGACGAGCACGATCCGGTACTTCTCGATCGAGATCCTGCGTTTCTTGTACAGGCGTCCCAGGGCACGTTTGTAGTTCGCCTTGCTGGCCTTGAAGGTCTTGTAGATCACGCCCGGCGGGCTCTTGTCGGTGATCGGCGAGACACCATCATGGCGGTGTAGATAGTCGAGAATCGCACCCTCGAGCTGGTCGATCACTTCGGCGGAGGGTGGCTGCAGCGTCAGATCGATCTTGCCGTCATCACGGATCGACTTGATGTAGCCGCGCAGCCGCTGACCGAACTTCAGCGGTTGGAACACATCGGCTTTGAAAATCAGGCCTAGGTGCGAATTGTTGATCACCGCCTTGTAGCCAAGCTCCGTGGTTGCGGCGATCATCAGCTTCACTTCGTCACCCGGCGCAAACCCACTGCCGTCCTCGCTGAGGTGTCGGTTGTACTTGGTCGAGGCGGCAATGCGGTTCGTCTCCGTGTCGAGATAGACATAGACCACGTAGGAGCGCCCCTGATGCATCGGCCATGCCTGTTCATTGAACGGCACCAGCAGGTCTTTGCTCAAACCCCAGTCGAGAAAAGTCCCGACGTCGTTCTGCTGCCTGACCTTGAGGTAGGCACATTCACCGACCATCGCGGCGGGTGTTTCGCGGGTCGCGATCAGGCGGTCGTCGGAATCGTTGTAGACGAACACATGCAACCAGTCACCTGCCTTGCATCCGTCGGGCACGTCGCGCTTGGGCAACAGGATCTCGCCGGACGCGCCACCGTCCAGGTAAACACCGAAAGCCACGGTCTTCACCACCCGCAGACGATTTTTCCGACCGACATACACCATTCGACGCGCCCCCTATCTCCCCGCTGGAATATCAGCGCCGGAGGCACGATAGCCGAGCAGCAGGCGTGCACTGAACCAGAAGATGGCCATCGGCAGCAGGACAATTTCGAAGACATAGACCGCGAGCACGATGATCGCCTGCTCGCTGAGCCGGTCGGTCATAGTGACCAGCTGGCCGACGGTGTCGCGAATCTTCGCGCTGTCGATCGACAGGATGTCCTGGATCGATCCGAACGCATTCAGCTGCTGTCTTGCGGCATCCATCTGTCGTGTGGCCTGCTCATAGTGCCCCTGCACGACCGAGCTGTCGTGGACACCACTGATGGCCCAGGGCGTGATTGCGGCGAACAGCCAGACGACGATCCCCATGCGAACGGCGCGGATCAGTATCTGGTTGAAATCGACGCAGCCGGTACACCGGTCCAGGCCGATCCGGACCAACAGCAGGCCAAGCAGCGCCAGCGGCACCCAGGGTGTGAACAACAGATCACCCAACAGACGCATTGCCCAGAGTGCCGTCGCGGCTATCAATGCCGCTGTCGAAAAACGCTCGATCAGATCGTTCAGCGGATCGAGCAACTGACCCGGTGCCACAGTCGTGCTGACACCGACGGAGAAACCGATCTGCGTCTCCTGGATCACCGAGATGACACCGTTGATAGCGCGCGCGATCGCAAAGGTGGCCAGCGCGCGGTTGCTCGCCGCCGCCAGCTGCTCGTCACCAGCGACGCGCAGACCGTCGAAAGCCGACATGCCCAGCATCACCAGCAGCAACACCGCGGGCAGGGCAGTGCCGCGCGGAAAGGATCTGGCGACAAGGAGGTTGCGTATGCTTACCACTGTTCTCAGGGGTTGGGCTGATCGGGTGAAATCCAATCTTCGGACAGATCCCGTCAATTTTCCATGCTTTTTTGGAAGGGTACGGCGACCACCG
>JAGRHB010000347.1 GCA_020445245.1 Gammaproteobacteria bacterium | reverse complement strand
TCGGTCAGGCGTGAGTTCAGTCTGCAGATCGGGACGCATCCACCGCAGGCTGATTGTGCAGCTTCACCGGTACCGCGGCGCGCTTGCGACGCATGCGCATATTGAGCATCTCGACGATCAGCGAGAACGCCATAGAGAAGTAGATGTAACCCTTCGGAATATGGAAACCAGCGCCCTCGCCGACCAGCGCCACGCCAATCAGGATCAGGAATGAAAGGGCCAGCATCTTGATCGTCGGATGACGCTCGACGAACGCGCCCACCGGACCGGATGCCCACATCATCACCAGCACCGCGGCCACGATCGCGGCAATCATCACCGGGACCTCGTCGACCAGCCCCACGGCAGTGATCACCGAGTCGAGCGAGAAGATGATGTCGAGCAGCCCGATCTGCACGATCACGGCGAGGAAACCGACCCTCGCCGCATCGGCCACCGTGTGCTCCTCCGGCCCCTCGAGCGAGGAATGGATCTCCATCGTGCTCTTGGCGATCAGGAACAGGCCGCCGAAGAACAGGATCAGATCACGGCCCGAGATCGCACGCCCCAGCACCTCGACAAACGGCTCCGTCAAGCGCATCACCCAGGCCAGCGACAACAGCAGCAGGATGCGCGTGCCCATCGCCAGCAGCAGCCCGAGGCGACGCGCCCTGTCGCGTTGCGCCTCTGGCAGACGGTTGGCGAGGATGGTGATAAAGATGATGTTGTCTATGCCGAGCACGATCTCGAGCGCGGCCAGCGTGACGAACGCGGCCCAGACCTGCGGGTCGAGCAGTAGATCCATGATTGACGGGCCATTCGGGAGAAAGATGGCCGTGCATTTTGCGCTGTCCGGGTGCCGATGCCCAGCATCACCGGCCGATCCCGGGCACTGACATGAACCGGTTCTCGCCGTGAGCGACAACGGTCGTGCCTCGCTGGACTTCCGCGACCACGTGCAAGACACTGCAGCCATCCTGCAGGCCCCGTACGCGCCACGACCAATCGTCACGCATGAGCAGACCGACCTTCGCGATCATCGATACCGCGGCCTTTGTCGCCAATTACCGCTACGCCAAATCGCTGGCCCCCGGTGCACGGGCGCTTGCGGTGATCAAGGCGAACGCCTACGGCCACGGTGCCGTGGCGCTGGGGCGCGCCCTGGCAGCCGAGGCGGATGCATTCGGCGTCGCCTGCAGCGAAGAAGCGATGGAACTGCGCGAGTCGGGTATCGACAGCCCGATCGTGCTCCTCGAAGGGGCGTTCGAACCGGCGGAGATCGCCAATGCGGCGATGCACCAATTCACGCTGGCGGTGCATTCTCCCCAACAGCTCGACTGGCTGCTGGCGGCCCGCCCGGCGCGCCCGCTCGACGTGTGGCTGAAGGTCGACAGCGGAATGCACCGGCTCGGCTTCGATCCCAGGGAGGTGACGAATGCCCATGCCCGGCTGCAGGCCAGCCCGAACGTCGGGCAGATCGTCCTGATGTCACATCTCGCCCGTGCGGATGAGACAGACAGCGCGGCGACTACAGACCAGATCAACTGTTTTCGTGAGGCCACGCAGGGCATCGGGGGCCCGACCAGCCTGGCGAACTCCGCCGCGCTGATGGCCTGGCCACAGAGCCACGGCCGCTGGGTACGGCCAGGCATCATGCTGTACGGCAGCTCGCCGCTGGAAACGCCCGACACCAGGCTGCTACCGGTGATGCGGCTCGAGTCGCGCCTGATCGCGGTTCACGACCTGGCGGCAGGCGAATCTATCGGGTACGGGGGACGCTACACCTGCACCGTGCCGACCCGGGTCGGCGTGGTCGCGGTGGGTTACGCCGACGGCTACCCACGGCATGCCCCCGACGGCACCCCGGTGGCGGTCAACGACCGGCTTACACGCCTGATCGGGCGTGTCTCGATGGACATGCTGACCGTAGACCTGAATGAGCAGCCACAAGCCCAGGTCGGCGATCATGTGCAGCTGTGGGGTGACCGCGTGAGTGCGGCCGAGGTGGCCCGCCGCAGCGGCACCATCGCCTACGAGCTGTTCACCCGGATCACCCGCCGCGTGCATTTCCAATACCGTTGATACGGGCAATCGTTGTTGGAGGCCCCCACCCAGGCCGATCGGCCAGTCGCCGGCGATCAAGAGGCGCCCGCACAGGCCGCTAACCGCTGGTATGACCGACAAACACATGATCCCTGTCCTGGCCGGTGGCGGGACACGACTGCCCGCACATGTCGGGATACTCACCGCGCTGGAGCGGATGCAGTATCGGGTCGACCGCCTGGTTGGCGTCTCCGGCGGCAGCATCGTCGCAGCACTGTACGCCCGCGGCTATTCCACGGCGTATCTGAAAAACCTGGCATTTGAGGTCGATTTCCGCCAGTTTCGCGGATTTTCGCTCAAGAAGCTGCTTTTTGCCGGCGGCCTGTCCAGCGGTGAACGCTTCGAATCCGGGCGGGCAGCCTTGGCTGCTCGGGCCAGCCTTTGAACCGGGAACCTTCGCAACCCACCGTCGACAAATTGCCAGCGGCCGCACCGAAGCACCCGGCGGTGTATGCTGCGACG
>JAGRHB010000346.1 GCA_020445245.1 Gammaproteobacteria bacterium | reverse complement strand
CGAGAAAATCAGCGCGAACAGCGATACCCGGTCGATGGTGAAATCGAGCAGCAACGCACACAGGATCGTGAACAGCAGCACCACCGGGACCACGAACAGTACGACGAAGGCCGGCTTGAGCGCGCGAAACGCGATCCACACCAGCAGAAACACAAACATCGTGGCAATGAACAGCTTGAAGATCAGGTCATTGACCTTCTGCTCCGCGGTCTGCCCGTAGTTGCGCGTGATGCTGATGTTCACATCGTTGGGGATCAGCCGACCACGCAGGTTCTCGACCCGATCGATAATCGCGTCGGCGACATCGACACCATTCGTACCCTTCTTCTTAGCCACCGCAATCGTCACCGCCGGCACGCTGACTGCGCGATCAGGATCTTCGGAGGCAGCACCTGTGTAATAGGCAACGGTCTGCGAGGCGTCTTCGGGACCCTGGCGCACATCGGCGACGTCGTGCACATAGACCGGCACACCATTGTGGCTGCCCACCTGCAGGCGGTTGATGTCCTCGACCGATTCGAGAAAGGCACCGGACACCACCATCATATGCGAGCCACCGGACTCGACGCCGCCCATCTGCGTCTCGACGTTGGATGCGGTGATTGCCTGGGCGACCTGACCGAGGCTCAGGCCGTAACCGGCCAGGCGCTCGGGATAGACCTCCACGGTCACCTGCTCCGCTCGTCCACCGACCACGAAACTGTCGCCTGTGTCGGGTATCTCCTTGATGTGCTGTAACACCGACTGCGCCAGACGCCGCAGCTGCGAATCGTCGACATCCGGCACACCGTCGCCGTTGTAGTCGTGCTCCGACCACAGGGTCAGCGTGACGACCGGCACATCATCGATACCCTTTGCCTTGACGAGCGGCGGCTTCACGCCCGACGGGATCCGATCCATGTTGGACTCGAGCTTGTCGTTGACCTTGACCAGCGAGTTCTCCATCTCCTCGCCAACATCGAACTGGATGGTCACGATCCCCATGCCGCGCTGACTGGCCGAGTAGACGTGATCGACGCCCTCGATCTCGTACATGATGCGTTCGAGCGGCTGCACCGCGAGTGATGCCACCTGCTCGGGTTCGGCGCCCGGGTACTGTACGATCAGGTCGATCATCGGCACCGAAATCTGCGGGTCTTCCTGGCGCGGGGTGACCAGCAGCCCGAGGATGCCGAGCATGAGCATGGCCAGGTAAAGCAGCGGCGACAGCGGCGACTTGATAAAGAACTTCGCCATGTTGCCGGCCAAGCCAAGGTTGCTGGCAGGTGCGGCGCCTTCCTCCGAGGGCCCGGAGGGCCGGTTTTCACGATCGCTCATGCGTTTGATCTAATCCAGTTAGCTGCTTCGCGGCACCAGCCGCAACCAGTGGCACACCAGGTGCCTGCGCGGTTCACTCGCCGCGGCTCCGCGTCATGATGTCCGGCCCCGGATTGGGGTACACACGGTCCCCCGGGGCAATACCGGAAAGCACCATGGTCATGCCGTTGTCCAGGCGTTTGCCCTGGCGAACCATGCGCAGTTCCGGTTCGCCCTTTTCGTTCTGAATGTACACGACCGGCAGACTGCCACGGTAGCGGATGGCCGTGCTCGGAATCACCGGCAGCTGACTCTTGGCGGGCCCACTGGTATCAGGAATCAGCACCTTGGCGTACATGCCTGGCTTCGACACACCCTGGGGGATGTCGAACTTCACCTTGACCGTGTGGCGCTGGACGTCAGCCATGGGGAAAATCTGCGCGACCCGGACCGCGACGGGTTCCGGATGATTGTCGAAAGTCGCGGCGTTCTGCAGCACGCTCATCGGCTGCAGGCCCTGCGCCAGGCTCGCCGGCACATCCACCTCGATCTGCAGCCAGGTTATGTCGGCAAACTTGAGCATCGGCTGCCCGGGTTGGACGGTATCACCCTCTTCGACGTACTTCTCGACGATAACGCCGTCGAACGGCGCCAGGCTCTTGGCATCACGCAGCTTGGCGTCGATCGCACGAATCTCCGACTGCGCGCGCAGCATGGCACTGCGTGCCTGCTCCATCCGAGTACCTGAGGCATACAGGTCGGCACTGCGTTCCGCACCGCGGTCACGCTGGCCGAAGAAATCCTCCGCCGGCCGGGTGAACATCTGATCGAACAGGTTTGGGATCGCCATCCCGCCAGGGGCATTCTTGGATTGCGGCGACCAGAGTTCACGTGAGTACTGCACGCCGGCATTTCGCAGGTCGGCATCGGCCGCAGCCGCCTGTGCATAGGCCGCGCTGCGCTTGGCCAGCAGTTCGTCCTCGTCCAGCGCGACCAGGGTCGTCCCGGAGTCGAACAATTCGCCCTCTATACCGGCGATGAACTTGACGCGGCCGGGCAGCTGCGCCGCCAGCGTCACCTCTTTGAAAGGCACCACATTGCCGCTCAATACCACGGTCGGGGTCTCTGAAGACTCCTTGACGACGAATACGTCCTCGAAGTCACGGTCCCGTGCGAATGTCGACACGGAAAGCGCTACGACTGCAGCGGTGACTGTGGCAATCAATGTCTTATGCATTATTGTTTAACCTGTTTCT
>JAGRHB010000345.1 GCA_020445245.1 Gammaproteobacteria bacterium | reverse complement strand
CCGAATGCCGACAAGGCCGTGTTCTCGGTGCATTGCCACAACGACCTCGGTCTGGCCGTGGCCAACTCGCTGGCCGCGGTGATGAACGGTGCGCGCCAGGTGGAGTGCACGATCAACGGTCTGGGTGAACGTGCCGGCAATGCCTCGTTGGAAGAGATCGTCATGGCGGTGCGCACGCGCCAGGACGTGTTCAGGTGCGACACCGGCCTCGACACCACCCAGATCGTCACCTGTTCCAAGCTGGTGTCGAATATCACCGGGTTTCCGGTGCAGCCGAACAAGGCGATCGTCGGTGCCAATGCCTTTGCCCATGAATCCGGCATCCACCAGGACGGCGTGCTCAAGCACCGTGAGACCTACGAGATCATGCGCGCCGAGGATGTCGGCTGGACGCACAACCGTATGGTCCTGGGCAAACACTCCGGTCGCAATGCATTCCGCAGCCGGCTCGAGGAACTGGGTATCGTGTTCGACAGCGAGGCGGAACTCAACACCGCGTTCGCCAAGTTCAAGGACCTGGCCGACAAGAAGCATGAAGTCTTCGATGAAGACCTGCAGGCCCTGGTCACCGAGAAAGGCATCGAGGCCGAGAACGAGCGCATCCGCCTGGTCGCGCTGCGCGTGGTGTCCGAGACCGGCGAGAGGCCGAATGCCGATGTGACGCTGAGTATCGACGGCGAGGAGCGCTCGGTGTCGGCCGAGGGCAGCGGGCCGGTGGATGCGGCATACAAGGCCATCGAAGCACTGGTCAGCACCGGCGCCGATCTGAAGCTCTACTCGGTCAACAACATCACCAGCGGCACCGACAGCCAGGGCGAGGTGACGGTACGACTGGAGCGCGGCGGGCGCCTGGTCAACGGGCAGGGTGCCGATACCGACATCGTGATCGCCTCGGCCAAGGCCTACATCAATGGTTGCAACAAGCTGCTGGAACCGGCACAGCGGGCACACCCGCAGGGCGGCGACGTCTGATGCTCGACGCGCGCCGGCGCGCCTGCCTGGAGGCGATGGGGATCGAGCTGTGGCGTGCAAAGGCCCCCGCAGATACGCCAGTGAATCGTGATCAGGGCCGGGCAGAGATTATTGGGCATGACCTCCCGGGAGAGTTGCGCCCTGGGCAGCAGGCGGTGGCCCCCTCAGGTCCGCCGCCCGAGGTCGTGCCAGCGCCGGCGCCGGAGCAGGAGCAGGAGCAGGAGACAGCGGATCGTCCCGCCATCACCGCAGGACCCGAATCCGCGCCGCCACCCCTCGAATCTGCGGTCTCGACGCTCGGCTGGGAGGCATTGCACGCGACAGTCGCCAGCTGCGAGGCCTGCGACCTGCACCAGACCCGCACCCAGACCGTGTTCGGCGTTGGCGACCAACAGGCGCGCCTGATGGTGATCGGTGAGGCCCCGGGCGCCGACGAGGACCGCCAGGGCGAGCCGTTCGTCGGGCGGGCCGGGCAGCTGCTCAACGCGATGCTCGAGGCAATCGGTTTCAGCCGCGAGCAGGTCTATATCGCCAACATCATCAAGTGCCGGCCCCCCGGCAATCGTGACCCACACGCCGAGGAAGCCGCCGCCTGTCAGCCTTTTTTGCACCGCCAGATCGCGTTGATCCAGCCGCGGCTGATCCTGTCGGTCGGGCGCATCTCCGCGCACAACCTGCTGGGCACCGAGGAGACAGTCGGCCGCCTGCGTGGCCTGACCCACCGCTTCGAGCCGGGCGACATCCCGCTGATCGTCACCTACCACCCGGCCTATCTGTTGCGGCGTCCGCAGGAAAAGGCCAAGGCATGGCAGGATCTGCAGGCGGCGTATCGGTTGTTGAGCGAGTCCTGACCCGAATTCCGGTTATTGTTTCTGCGGTTGCTGTCTAAACTCAGCCTGAGCCAATTACATACAAATCCGAGTCCATGAGCGCCGTCCTCCAGGAACCCACGCCCTTCGTACGCGCGATGACTGTCGACGATCTGGCGACCGTGATCGCGATCGAACACAGCGCCTATACGCACCCCTGGTCCGAGGGGATCCTGCGCGACTGCCTGCGCGTCGGCTACAACTGCTGGGTCTGTGAGTTGGGCAAGGACATCGTCGGACACGCGGTGATGTCGGTCGCGGTCGGTGAGGCCCATCTTCTGAACATCTGCGTCGGGCCGGCCTGGCAGGGCAGGGGCGTCGGCCGGCGCCTGCTCAGGCGCGTCCTGCGCATCGCGCGCGAGCACGATGCGGACACGGTGTTTCTCGAGGTTCGTGCCTCCAACGATCAGGCCCGTGCGCTGTATGAATCCGAGGGGTTCGGTGAGATCGGCCGCCGGCGCGACTACTACCCGACGCTCAAGGGTCGCGAGGACGCGATCGTCTACGCCAAGGCGCTGTTCTGAGCGGTCGGCCAGGGGCTGGCCTCCTATAGCGGAACGGTGTTTGTCGCAAGCGGCGTGCTCGGTGAGCACCCCGCAGTGCGCCAGTCTTCAACAGCGTCTCGCAGACCGCCGATCGGCTATAATCGCGCCCTTTCCCCGACCCTGCAGTCTCCATGGCCGATCTCGACAAAGAACGTCTCAGGCGCCGCA
>JAGRHB010000344.1 GCA_020445245.1 Gammaproteobacteria bacterium | reverse complement strand
CTGCTCGGCGAGGATACGTGCCAGCAGCGGCTCCCCCCGAGGCAGCGGCACCAGCGCCTCGGCCAGGCGCAATTCGAAGGGGCCGAACTCCTCAGCCAACAGCGCCGCCTGCTCGGGTATGAACGACGTCAGTGCACGACTGTTGCCGAATATCAGCGGCACCACGATGAACTTGCGTAATCCTGCGGTCAGTTGGTTGCGCAGGAAGACCGGTAGCACCTGCGCCGCAATCCCATCGAGTTGGTCCGGTGTGACCCTGTCGGCATGTTGCAGTGACACCGGGTGGACCGGGTGCCCACATGCGGCGGCCAGACGTGCCGCGATGGCACGCAGACTCAACACAGAAGCGGCGCGGGTCGAACCGTTGTCGACCAACATTACCACCACATCAGACATGGTCTCTCCCGGTTCCCGTGTATTCATCCAGCTCTAGCCCATTGTCCGCCAGTGGCGCAGAGTGAAATAACCCAAAATGGCAGTAGTATTTCCATACAGCCTGCGGCCCTGTGTGCCGCTGGCCGCAATCGGAGACACGGTACAATTCCGCGCAACCGACAACTGACCGCTTTGGAGTTGACATGTCAGACGAGGATATTTTCAAAAAGGCCGCAGCGCTGATCGACGCGGCAAATGCCGAAGACCCCAACCACGAGACCGCCGATGGCAAGTCGGTGCCGAAAGAGCTGCTCTATTCGCAACGCATGACCGATATGCTGCAGCGCTACGCGCCACAAGCCGATGATGCGCAGCGTCTGGCGATCCGTGCGCAGCACATTCAACGCTGGAAATCCGCACGCAGCGACTTCCCGGAAGGCCGGCAGGGTTACCTGCAATGGCGCACCGGGCTGTACAAGTTCCACGCCGAGACTGCAGGTCGCCTGCTTGCCGAGGCCGGCTGTACAGATGACGTGGTTGAGCGGGTGCAACAGGCCGTAGGCAAGCGTGCGCTCAAGGTCAATAAGGACACGCAACTGCTCGAAGACGTCACCGACCTGGTATTTATCGAGCATTACATGCTGGCATTTGCGCAAAAGCACCCTGAGTACGATGAAGCCAAATGGCTCGACATCGTGCGCAAGACCTGGAACAAGATGTCCGAGCAGGCACGGCAGTTTGCGCTGTCCGGTCAGATCCGGTTGCCCGAACCGCTGTTGCCACTGATTCAGAAAGCCGTATCCGGGAACTGAGCGGGACTGCCTGCCTGTGTTCAAGGCGCCGTTGCCGAAGACACCGCCGCTGCCAGCAGGCCAAGCAGTATGAAAGTGCTGGCCGACAGCAGCAGACGCTTTGGATTCAGGATCGTCTTTCTCAGGCGGTAGCCAAGCAGCACGCCCAGCCCTGTCGGCAGGATACCGGCCGCCGGCGATGCCAGCAGCAGTGTGCCGCCGATAGCAAGCAGGAACAGCACGAACAGCCACCAGGCAACCGACAGCGTCCTGGTGGCGCCATAGCGCACCGCAAACGACAGCTTTCCCGCCCGCCGGTCGGTTTCGATCTGGGGTGGCTGATGGGACAACAGCAGGGCGACTGCCAATGCGGCGAAGGCGATCATCCCCGCCAACATGGCGGCCCCGGGCGGCTGTCCTGCCACCAGCCAAAGGCAGCCGAATACCCCCGGGCCATAGCAGATACCGGTCACCCACTCGCCCAGGTGTGTGTAGGAAAGCGGCCTCGACCCGGCGTTGTACAGATAGCCCAGGCCCAACATCGGCGCCGCAATCGCGACAATCCACCACTGCCCCTGTTGCCACAGGACGCCGAGGCCGAGCAGGCCGCCGGCCAGTAGGCTGATGGCGCCATGCAGCACCGCGATTTGCGGTCGTTCATGGTGCACACGCACCCAGGAGTCGTGCTTTTCGACATCGGCGCCAAGGCGCCAGTCCGCTGCATCGTTGAACAGGTTGATCGCATGCTGCAGAAGCACCACCGCAACGGTGGCCAGTACCAGTCCGCTTGCATGCACGACCGGCCCGCCCGCCAACAACGGCACACCGAGTCCCGGCAGAATCGACACCAGGTAGACCGGTGGATTCAGCGCATCGCGCCAGCCGGTTGGGACGGTAGCGCCCACCGGCCGATGCCCATTCACGCCGGTTCCAGGCACTTCGCCGCAATCTCGTAGACATCACGCGAAACCTTGGTGGCGACGACAGACTCCAGAACCTCCTTCATCAGTGCCTGCCGGCCTTCGTCATAACGCCGCCAGCGCGATATCGCACGCAACAGACGTGCTGCGACCTGCGGATTGGCAGGATCGAGCGCCAATACCTGCGTCTTGAGGAACGCATAGCCGCTGCCGTCCGAGGCGTTGAAACGCAGCGGGTTGGCGTTCGCGAAGCTGCCGATCAGTGCCCGTACCTTGTTCGGATTGCGCATCGAGAACCCGGGGTGGCCCATCAGCCGATGCACCTGCTCCAGGGTATCGGCACGGCTGGACATCGCCTGGACGGCGAACCACTTGTCCATCACCAGCGGGTCATTACGCCAGCGCTGCTCGAAATCTGTCAACGCCTCGGAACGTGCCGGGTGGTCACTGTCTGCCAGCAACGACAACGCGGCCAGGACGTC
>JAGRHB010000343.1 GCA_020445245.1 Gammaproteobacteria bacterium | reverse complement strand
CTGCAGCGTGACGACGCCCGGCTGCGCACACAGATAGCGTCGATCGCCAGGGTGCATGCGCTGCTGCTCGACCCAGCGGCGAGCGCACCGGCACGGGCCAGCGGTCAAAACTGAACCTGCCCGTCGGACAAACCAGGCACAGGTAAGCGCACAGGCGGAAAGATCCTGGGCCTTACACTGGTCTATATTCAGGTCTAAGGACCTGGACCAGAACAAGATCATTCCCGGAGGACGAGCCGATGAAATCCCTGGCAACCTTTCTCAGCGTGTTGATACTGGCAGCGCTGTCTCTGACGGCTGCGGCCGAGAACAGCACCCATACCGGCGGTTACACCATTCACCACAACGCCCTGACCACTGACAGCCTGCCCTCACAGGTCGCCACGGCCTATGGTCTGCAACGCAGCAAGAACAGGGCACTGCTCAATGTCAGTGTGATACGCGATGAACCAGGAACCATGGGCACACCCGTCCATGCAAGCATCCGCACCGTCGCACGAACCCTTTATGGCCAGATCCGTCCGGTGGAACTTCGTGAGATCGTCGAAGACAAAGCGATTTACTATATTGCCGACTTCCCGGTCGCGCACCGCGAAACACTGATGTTCGATTTCGAGATCATGCCCGAAGGCGGACGCTATCCGTTGCGCGCACACATGCGCCAGGAATTCTTCACCAACTGAGGCGCACGAAGGGACCGGTGGGTCGTCGCCCGGCAGACAGGCGATCGCGATGACTACATGGTGGAAACAACGCTCAGCGGGCCCATGCGTCTAACAGTAGTAGCACGCCGAACAGTATCACCAGCCCCCCGGCGAACGCCCTCACCCATGGCTGCCTGAGCCATCGGGCCAACTGGGTGGCTGCGATGCCCATCAGCAGCAGATTCGGCAAGGTACCGAGGCCGAACGCCAGCATCAGTGATGCGCCTTCCATCGCCCCGCCGGCAGACACAGTCCATACCAGCGCACTGTATACCAGGCCGCACGGCAGCCAACCCCAGAGCAGGCCCAGGAGATACCCCTGCCATGCCGAACGCACAGGCAGCAGGCCGCGGCCGAAGGGCTCGATCTTGCGCCACAGCACGCCGCCGACGCGTTCGATGCGTGCCAGTGCGTTCCACCAGCCGGCCAGGTACATTCCCATCAGGACCAGAAAGAGCCCGGCGAGGCTCAGCAGCACCCTTTGTGCGGTCTGCACCGGCAACATGCCGGAGAAATAAAACCCGAGGGCGCCCATTATTGCGCCGGCCAGCGTGTAGCTGCTGATCCGCCCTGCGTTGTACGCCAAAAGGATCGGCCAGCGTGACGCCGTGGACGTCAGGCCGAAAGACAAGGCGCCAACGATGCCGCCGCACATCCCGGCACAGTGCACCCCACCGAGCAGGCCGACGACGAAGGCGCTGAGCATATCGACCGAGCCCATCAGCCCTCCCCGTGCGGCCGTACGTCGGAACCGCGCGTATGCAGCCAGCGAATCAGCAGCAACCCGGGTGCGGCAATCAACGCACAGGCCACGAAGAACCATGACCACCCCATCGCATCCGCGAGGTAGCCGGTCGGCGCCGCCGCAATCACCCTCGGCACTCCCATCAGGCTCGACAACAAGGCGTACTGAGTGGCGGTGAACTTCCTGTTGGTCAGGCTCGCCATATAAGCCACATAGGCTGCGGTACCCATACCACCCGACAGATTCTCGAAAGTGATCACGGCCGCCAGTCCCGGCACGCTCGCACCCACCTGCGCCAGCACCGAGAAGCCGGCCGTCGATACCCCCTGCAGGATGCCGAACAGCCACAGTGCGCGGAAGATGCCCAGGCGCATGATCAGAAGGCCGCCGATCAGGCCACCGGTGACAGTTGCCCAGAAACCGAACAGCTTCACCACTGTGCCGATCTCGGTCTTGCTGAAACCGATATCGAGGTAGAACGGCGTGGTCATGTGCGACGCCATGGTGTCGCCGATCTTGTAGAGCAGGATAAACGCCAGGATCAGCAGCGCGTCGCGACGCTGGAAGTACTCGATGAAGGGTTCCAGGACCGCTTCGCGCAAGGTGCGAGGTACACCTTCGGCCGTCACCGGCTCGGGGGCGAAAAGTGTCGTGGCAACGCCCAGCAACATGAATGCCGCCATCAGCTGGTACACCTGGGCGAAACTCAGGTGATCGGCAAGTATCAGGCCTCCACCGGAGGCCAGCAGCATTCCGACCCGGTAGCCGTTCACGTACAGGGATGCACCCAGACCCTGCTCCTCGTCGCTGAGCGATTCGCGGCGGTAGGCATCGATGACGATATCCTGGCTGGCGGAGAAGAAGGTGACCAGCAGTGCCGCCACCGCGAGCCACCAGGGGTCGACAGCCGGCCTGGCGAGTGACAGCCACACCAGCGACACAATCAGGGCCAGCTGAAACAGCAGCAACCAACCCCGTCGCCGGCCGAGCGCGTTCGGTGTGAAACGATCCATCAGTGGCGCCCACAGAAACTTGAGCGTGTAAGGCAGACCGACCAGTGCAAACAGGCCGATCGTCCCCAGGTCCACACCCTCGTCTTTCATCCAGGCCTGCAGGACCGAGCC
>JAGRHB010000342.1 GCA_020445245.1 Gammaproteobacteria bacterium | reverse complement strand
ACTCGCCGGCGAAAACACCTTCCACAGAAACAGCCCCATGAATACCGGCCCAAACACGCCGAACTGGGCAGCGATGAACTCGAGCAGACGCTCGGGATGGAACAGGTCGCGATCGAGCTGCGAGATCTCGGCGGTATGACGGAAACTGATGAAATCGTTCTGCGCGTTCCACCACAGGTTGGGCGCGACGACCAGCGCGGCGACCAGCAGTCCCGCCCACAAGCGGACATCGGCCAGCCAGTGGCGGTGCGCGCGATCGGCCAGCAGCCAGGCCAGCAGGCCGACGGCCAGCACACCCATGCTGTACTTGCTCAACAGCCCCAGGCCGGCGACCAGACCGGTACCCAGCCACCAGCGCCAGCGCCCGTCACCTGTGGCCTTGATGAACAGCAGGATCGTCAGGGCCCAGAAGAACATCAGCGGCGCATCGGTGGACACGAACAGCGAGTTGAAACCGACCACCGGCATGCAGGCGAACGAGATACCCGCCCACACGCCGCTGCGCTCGTCGTAGAGTTCGCGGCCGATCGCATGGACCACGAAAGCGGTCAGCGAGTACAGGATGATGGCCCCGGCGTTCACCGCCAGTTCCGATGAGCCCCACAGACTGGTGGTGACGAAGATCAGCCACGCCACCATCGGTGGCTTGGAGAAGTAGCCCCAGTCGGGATGCAGCGACCAGTAATAGTAGTAGGCCTGGTCGTAGAACAGCGGCAGCTCGGTGCCCCAGATCACCAGCGCGCGATACACACCGAGGACGGCGACAACGGCAAACAGCAGCAGGCGCCCGCGCAGCACCTCAGTCATCGAAGGCCACACGGAGCAGACCCTGGAGGATGATCCGCGGTGCCGCCGAACCGGCTGCTCGTCATGCCTGGTGCCATTCGGCCGCGATCTCGCCGTCGCCGTCGGCGAGCGAATAGGCCGGTCTGCCGCTGGACTCGAAGAAGGTGCGGGCCAGCAGTTCCGACAGCACACCGGTGGTCAGGAACTGCGCCGAGGCGATCAGGCACAGGATACCCACCAGCAGCAACGGACGTTCACCGATCGATTCGCCCATCCCGAACTTGACCACCATCAGGTACATCATGATGAAGGAGCCGACAGCACCCAGCGCCAGACCGATACTGCCGAAGAAGTGCCCCGGCCGCGCGCGGTAGCGCAGGAAGAAGTACATCGCGAGCAGGTCGAGCAGCACCCGGAAGGTGCGCGAGATGCCGTACTTGGATTCGCCGGCGACACGCGCCTGATGGCCAACCACAGTCTCGCCGATGCGCGCGGGGCTGGTCACGGTCGCCGCCCACACCGGAATGAAACGATGCATCTCGCCGAACAGGCGGATCTTCTTGATCATCGCGGCACGGTATACCTTGAGACTGCAGCCGTAGTCGTTGAGCGCCACGCCGGTCACCTTTGCGATCAGCTTGTTGGCGATGCGCGAGGGGATCTTGCGCAGCACCAGCGCATCCTTGCGTGCCTTTCGCCAGCCCTGCAGCAGGTCGAGATCGCGTTCGATCAGTTCCTTGATCATGCGCGGGATGTCGGCCGGGTCGTTCTGCAGGTCGCCGTCCAGCGTCGCGATGAACTCGCCGCGGGCCACGTCGATCCCGGCCTGCATCGCCGCGGTCTGGCCGAAGTTGCGGCTCAGGCGCAGCGGTTTGACATGCCGCCCGAAATGCTCGACGGCGCCGAGCAGGCGGGTCCAGGTTGCATCGCGGCTGCCATCATCGACACAGATCAATTCCCACTGCATGGCGCAGCCGGCCAGACCTTCGTGCACCCGCTTCACCAGGGCATCGACGTTTTCCTGCTCGTTGTACAGGGGGATGATGATCGACAAAGTCTGCGGGTTATTCACGGCGCGGTCCGGTTGAACGGGATGACGGCGTATTATTACTCAAGCGCCGGACCGTTTGACCGGAATCAGCAGCGCCAGGGCACCGAATATCAGCGTGCAGGCCAAAATGAACAGGTGCAGGTTGACTGCGGCCGCAAGCAGCGCCTCGGCCGGCAGTGCACTCAGACTGCTGCCCAACACCATCGCCGCCTCGTAGTTGCCGAACCCTGCAACGCCCTGGATCGGCAGCGCATTGCTGATCTCTGCGGCGATGATCCCCGGGACCAGCGTCGACATCGGCGCATCCACGAAGTAACCGGCGACGCTGACGAATGCAGCGAGTTTCAGCGACCAGGTCAGCACCGTCCACAGCAACAGCCGCAGGTATCGCGTGAACTGCTGCGGCAGACCGCCGACCAGGATGCGCAGCAGGCCTGCCAGCCTGTTCTCCCGCCCCATGGTCGCCGACATGATCTTTGCGCGCAGAGGCTGCAGCAGCAGCGGCGCTATCAGTCCCAGCGCGACCGGCACCCACAGCAATGCAGGGCCGTGCACGGCGTACACCAGCAGACCCAGCCACAACAGGATCCAGAAGTCGGCGACACGCAACCACAGCAGGTTGGCGATGCTGCTGGCATAGCGCTCGCTGAAGTGTCGTTTCATCATCAGCGGAAACGCCGCCTCACCGGTGCGCATCGGCAGCAGGTTCAGCACCGTGGTATGCAGCACATTGATGCGCAGGTA
>JAGRHB010000341.1 GCA_020445245.1 Gammaproteobacteria bacterium | reverse complement strand
GTGGACGTGATCGTCGCGGATTCGGACGAGTTGCGATACCTCGGGGGCGTCGGTTGTCTGCTGCGCCAACATCAGGAGCGGCGCGCGATGCCGCGGCCCGCGCACTTCGGTCAACTCGACCTCGTTGCCTGACGCACTTAGCGAGCGTCATGCAGATTCACGTCAAGGTACCCGGCCCGGCGATGGCGCGGCGGATCGAGCAGCTGACACGGTTCCATCTGACCGGCCTCATCAGCGAGACCAGTGATGTCAGAATCAGCCTCGAGTCCGTGCACGACCGTCTCGGTTCACTCCTCTACCTGTGCCGAGTGGCCGCGGCAGGTATTATCGTGGAAGAGACCCAGGCGGACCCTGTCCTGGCGACGACTCGCGCTCTCGGCCGTACCGTGCGCGCGCTGCACCGGGGACGGGTGCCGGGACAGTTCCGGCGAAACCTCTGAACGCCATGGGCGCCGGATCAGGTGTCCACCCGCCATCTTGCCGACCCTCTCCCTTGCTCCACACACATCGTGTGTGGCCCCGGTTTTGTGCGCCGCGTAAACCGACCGCCGATACATCGTAAAAACCGAACTATTTAACCGCGTTAATCGATTTTTCATCTGATCTGCGCTAGGCGATAAATACCCTCGACAGTACCTGCTGTACAGTTGATTCACATCGATCAAGGAGGGAAACCGCAATGACATCTGAAGTTTTCACCGGACTTCTCGCATCGGGGTTATTTCTGTTGGCCGGTCTCCGGTTGTTGAAGCGATATCGTCAGGTGGCGCTCGAGCCACAGCGATGCCGCGCACGCGGAATACGCGGGTTCGGGGCGGGGCAGGGTGACTGAGTTGACCACCCGAATCGACACCCTGTTGTCCATTGCGGGCCTTGCCGGTCTTTGGTGGCTGCTCAGCGGTGGCGGGGCATCGTCCTGGCTGATCGGGGTGCCGGTCGTGCTGGCAGCGGCCTGGGCGTCGCGGCGCCTCGGCGGGATGGCGGCGCCGGGACTGTCGATATCCGGACTCGCGCGTCTGGCGCCGTTCTTCCTCCGCGAATCCGTGCGTGGTGGTGTGGATGTCGCGCGTCGGGTGCTGGTTGTGCCGATGCGCATCGCGCCCGGCTTTGCCACCTATCCACTGCGTCTGCGTCATCCCGGGGCACGCCTGTTGTTCGCCAACAGCGTGAGCCTGTTGCCCGGGACGCTGTCGGTTGATCTGCGCGACGATTGCCTGGCGATTCATGCATTGGACCGTGACAGCGATTTCACCGGTGAACTGCGACGCGTGGAGTCGGCCGTGGGACGCGTGTTCGGAGAGGCGCTGTGAACGATGCGGGTCTTGTGAACTCGCTGACCGGCAGCGCGATCACGATTTGTGTGCTGGCGCTCTTGGTCACCCTGATGCTCGGCCTGGTACGTGCGCTGCAGGGGCCGAGCCTGGAGGACCGGCTCGCCGCGGTATTGCTGCTCGGCACCGGCGGGGTCGCGTTTCTGCTGCTGCTGGCAGTGCTGTGGTCGGCGCCGGCGCTGCTCGATGTCGCCCTGTTGCTCGCACTGCTGGCCGCCGTGGTCGCAGCGGCGATGACCCGCCAGGAGAGCCGCCGTGATTGATTTCATCGCCATTGTCCTGATCGTTGCCGGGATCGGCTTCTTCGCCGTCGGCAGCATCGGTCTGTTGCGCCTGCCAGACCTGCATTCGCGCCTGCATGCCCTGACCAAGGCCGATAACCTGGGACTGGGGCTGGTCACGCTGGGTACGGCCTTGCTCGCCGGCAGCCTGGCGACCGGGATCAAGCTTCTGTTGATCTGGCTGCTGGTGCTGGCGGCCAGCGCGGCCTCGGCGAACCTGATTGCCCGGCATGCCCTGGAACGCGGGGACGAGCGATGAACGCACTGTTATGGACGCTGCTCGATCTATTGCTTGCAGCCATGCTGCTCGGGCTCGGCTGGGCCGCCGTCGCGACCCGCGATCTCAAGCGCGGGGTCGCGCTGTTCATCGCGTTCGGACTGCTTCTGGCGCTGGCCTGGGCGCGCCTGCGGGCGCCCGACCTGGCGCTGGCGGAGGCGGCAATTGGTGCGGGGCTTGCCGGTGCACTGCTGCTCGCCGCCCTGCGTGACGAGCCGCGCCACGAGAAACCCGCGGCAGCGCATTCGCGAGCCGGCATGTGGGCGCTCAACCTGCTGAGCGTGCTGCTGGCGGTCGTCGTTGCATGGGCCCTGCTTTCCGCGCTGGAAATGGGTGAGGGTTTTCGATTGGCAGGGGCGGTAACGGACCACATCGGGCAGAGCGGGGTCTCCAATCCGGTGACCGCGGTACTGCTGAACTTCCGTGCCTATGACACCTTGCTCGAACTCGCTGTCATCCTCAGCGCGGTACTCGGGGTGTTGGCACTTGGGCCGGCGCGGCGGGGTTACGGGCTTCCCGGTCCGGTGTTGGGCAGCCTGATCCGCTGGCTGGTGCCCCTGCTGATCTTGACAGCGGGTTACCTGCTCTGGGTCGGCGCACATGCCCCGGGCGGTGCCTTTCAGGCCGGCGCAACTCTGGCCGCTGCCGCGGTGCTGTTGCGACTGGGTGGCGTCGACAGGGCCGGGCTGCCAGCCGCCGCCGTGTCGCGCTGG
>JAGRHB010000340.1 GCA_020445245.1 Gammaproteobacteria bacterium | reverse complement strand
CTGTCATATGGAGACCAGGTGTCCGCGCAGTTCAGTCCCGACGGTGCACGCGTTGACATGGCTCTCGGCGGGGACGCGGCCACCCTGAACGATGCTGATGGCATCCGTATCAACGGCCGCCTCGGGACGCTGGACGTGACCGCCTGGGCAGATGCACTGGCAGCGCTGCCAACGGGCAGCGGCACAACGGCGGCGGTCGTGGATCTCGACCTGCAGATCGACCGACTGCAGGTGGATAACCTCGGGCTGGCGACGGTGCGCATTCGGGCCGCTCACCGGGCACCACGGTGGCGCGGCCGCATCGACGCCCCTGACCTGGTCGGCACCTTCAGCCTGCCCGATGCCCGCGACGGCGAGCCGCTCATCGTCGACCTGCAACGCCTCGCCCTGCAGCTGCCGATCGGTGCCGAAGGGGACGACGTGGAGGCACCGGTGGACCCGACAACAGGTCCGGATCCGGTCAACCTGCCTGGACTCTCGCTGCAGATCGGTGACCTGCAGATCAACCAGGCGCAACTGGGGGAGATGCACCTCGACGCACAACGCGCGCCCGAGGGCCTGCGGGTGACGCGGCTGAGTCTGCGCGGCGGCCAGGTCGAACTTGACAGCGCGGGACAATGGGCGCGTGAAGGCAAGAGAATACGCTCCCGACTGGGCGGACGGCTCAGTGCCGCCAACCTCGGCGACCTGCTGGTTGCGTTGGGCTATTCGCGCCAGGCCGAAGACGCGGGCGGCAGCCTGGAGTTCCTGTTGCAGTGGCCAGGCCATCCGCTGCAGGCCGAGGCGTCCACGATCGAAGGCAAGGTGACACTCGATGTCGGCGCCGGCCGACTGGTCGAACTCGACCCCGGCGTGACGCGGGTGGTGGGACTGCTCAACCTCAACGCCCTGACCCGGCGCCTGCGTCTCGATTTCAGCGATTTCTACAAGAAGGGTTACAGCTTCGACAGCATCCGGGGCGACTTCGATTTTTCTGCAGGCAAGGCCAACACCGACAACCTCACGGTGCTGGGGCCCACCGGGCGAATCGAGTTGCGCGGGACCTCCGACCTGAAGGCACGTACCCTCGACCAACGGGTGACCGTCACGCCCGACCTCGACGCCACGCTGCCGATCGCGGGCACACTGGCCGGAGGCCCGGTGGCCGGGATCGCCGTGCTGGTCGCACAGAAGGTGATGACCAGGCAGCTGGACAGGCTCAACCGTTTTGAATACAGCCTCACCGGGTCCTGGTACGACCCTGAGATTCAACAGCTCGACAGCGGCGGCACCCTGTCGAAGATCCTGCGGCCTCTGGAGGGTGGTGCAGAGCCTGGCACCGAACCCGCCGCACAGGCCGAGGTACCACCGTCCGACCCACAGCCACCATCGCCCGGGCGCACCGAACCGAACGATACCGTTGCGCAACCACCTGATGACTCCGCTGGCGAAAAAGCCGGCGGCACCGCAAATCCGCTGCGTGGCCTGATCGATTTCCTGAAAAAGGGCGAATCACAGGACGTCGACGCGCCGGGCGCGTCGAACTGAACGGCACCAACCCCGGCCGAAGGCAATTTCCATCCAGACTGGACCCCTTTTCCCTGCGGATAACCCTTTGCCCGTCGCGCCGCAGGCATTAGAGTTGGCACTGGGTGAAAACAATTGATGCGCCATGAGTAATTCGAAGAAGAAAGTTGCTGCGCTGCAGCTGGCCTCGGGCAGCAATGTCAGTGCAAACCTGCTGGAAACCGAACGTCTTGCCGAAGCGGCAGCCAAACAAGGCGCTGAACTGATCGTGTTGCCCGAGAACTTCGCCTTCATGGGGCGCAGCTGCGGCGACGCCAACGCCCTGCGCGAGGCGCCCGGTGACGGCCCGCTGCAGTCTTTCCTGTCGCAGCTCGCCAGCCGCCTGGGGGCCTGGGTGGTCGGCGGCACCATCCCGCTCGAGGCCGATCATGCGGCGAAGTGGCGGGCGGCGTGCACGGTTTATGACGATCGAGGCAAGCAGGTCGCGCGCTATGACAAACAGCACCTGTTCGACGTCAACCTGATCGAAAGCGACGAGCAGTTCGTCGAATCCGAAAGTATCGAACCGGGCGATCGCGTGCTGGTGATCGACAGCCCGATCGGCAGATTGGGAATTGCGGTGTGCTACGACCTGCGTTTCCCGGAGCTGTTCCGCGCGATGGTCGACCGCCGGGTCGAGGTGATCGCATTGCCTGCAGCATTTACCGCGATTACCGGGCGCGCACACTGGGAAACTCTGGTGCGGGCGCGTGCTATCGAGAACCTGAGCTACGTGATCGCATCGGCGCAGGGCGGATTTCACGTCGCCAGCCGCGAAACCTACGGCCACAGCATGATCGTCGACCCCTGGGGGACCAAACTGGCGCTGCGCGAGCGAGGCAACGGCTGCGTGGTGGCGGAGATCGACCCGGAGTTTCAGCACACCACGCGTCGCAACTTTCCCTGCCTCGACCACCGCCGTCTGCATTGCCGCTGAACGCCGAATCAGGGCCTGCACGGGCCAGGAGTAGTCTTCGATGTCTGTAAGCACCGCAATTGCGCGCGAAACCCTGCTGGACACCCCCGGCCTGAGCGAGGGTCACCTGGCGCAGGTCATGGACCGCCTGTTGAGCCGTCA
>JAGRHB010000339.1 GCA_020445245.1 Gammaproteobacteria bacterium | reverse complement strand
CGTAGACGATGCCGAGGTAGACGGCAAACTCGGTATGCAGCAGGTGCAGAGGCTGGTCGATCAGCCCCAGTGACATCAATACATTGCTGATCAGCCCGTTGCCCTTGAGGATGCCAATCCACGCGTAGACACGAATCAGAAAGCTGGTCCAGAACGGCAGGATCACCAGCATCAGCAACGGCACCCGCAGGCTCTCGCGAACCCTGGTGATACCCAGCGCCATCGGATAACCGATCAGCAGGCACAGAAGGGTCGAAACCGAGGCGACGCGCACCGAGTTGGCAAATGCGTCCAGGTACAGGTTGTCTTCCCACAGCAATAGGAAGTTCCCGAAGTTCAGCCGCACCTGCAGCATGCCGCTCTCGGCGAGATCGACCAGGGCCGAGTAAGGCGGAAGGCCGATCACCACCTCGGACAGGCTGATGCGCGCGATGATCAGGAACGGCAGCCCGAAAAACAGACCAAGCCAGAGCAGTGGGAGGCTGGCCACGGCACCTCGCCCCAGGGTGAGGTGCTGGCGCAGGCCGCGACGTGCGCGCTGAAAGACGTTATTCAAGGAGGGCGACGGCATCTTCGGAGTTCCAGCCGAGCCACGCCTCGTCTCCCCATGTCAATGGGGCGGCGGCACGTCGCGCACGGTTCGTCAGCTGCGCCTCGATCAGCGAACCATCGGGCACGCGCACGTGGTAGATCGAGACATCGCCGAGATACGCGATCTCCTCTATCCTGCCGTGCAGGCGATTGTCGCCAGGCGGCGGCTCCGCGGTTCCTATGCGCACCTTTTCCGGGCGCACCGCCACCGACACCGGCGTACCCGGGGCTACCGCCTGCGAGGTGCGCACACGCAATTCAGCCGCATCACCGTCGCTGTCCACGTGCACCAGCAGCAGATCGTCCTGCTGTTCGACCACGCGCCCCTCGAACTGGTTGACCGCGCCGATAAAGCCGGCCACGAAGCGGTTGCTCGGAAACTCGTAGATCTCCGAGGGCGTACCGATCTGGCGGATTCGACCTTCGTTCATTACCGCCATGCGCGTCGACATGGTCATCGCCTCTTCCTGGTCATGGGTAACCATGATGAAGGTGATCCCGAGGCGCTCCTGGATGTTCACCAGTTCGAACTGCGTATGCTCGCGCAGTTTGCGGTCGAGCGCCCCCAAAGGCTCGTCGAGCAACAGCAGTTTGGGGTGTTTGACCAGCGAACGCGCCAGCGCGACGCGTTGACGCTGGCCGCCAGACAACTGGTCCGGCTTGCGCCGGCCGAAATCGCCCAGGCGGACCAGCTTGAGCATTTCCTCGACCCGTTGCCGCACCTCGGCACGCGGAATCCTCTCCTGGCGAAGACCGAACGCCACGTTGTCGGCGACGGACAGGTGGGGAAACAGCGCGTACGACTGGAACATCATGTTGACCGGGCGCCGGTACGGCGGCAGATCCGTGACATCCTCGCCACCGATCAGCACGCGGCCCTTGTCCGGGCGCTCGAACCCCGCGAGCACACGCAGCAGCGTCGATTTGCCGCAACCGGAAGCGCCCAACAGCGAGAAGAATTCGCCCGGATAGATGGTCAGCGAGACATCATCGACAGCATAGTGGCTACCGAAGGTCTTGGTTACGCCATTGATCTCGACCAGAGGCGCGGCAGTGGGGTCCTGCCACGCCTCCAGTTCAGGTCTTGGCCCCGCCATCGGCCTTTAACGACCAGCCTTGACCCGGGTCCAGGCCCGGGTACGGGCGCGTTGTGCCGCCGGGTCGAGTTCCGCCGGGGCGATCAGCCTCTCGAGCACCTCCTGTGGCGGGAAGATGCCTTTGTTGTTGCGTACTTCCTCGTCCATCAGCGGCAGCGATGCCGGGACTGCGTTGGCATAGCCTACGAAGTTGCTGATCTTGGCGATCACTTCCGGGCCCATCAGGAAGTCGATCAGTCGATGCGCATTTTCCGGGTGTGGCGCGTCAGCCGGCATCGCCATCACGTCGACGAACGCCACCGCGCCTTCCTGCGGGATCGTCAGGACCACCTCGACACCGTTGTTTGCCTCGACCGCCCGGTCGCGTGCCTGCAGGATGTCACCGGAGTAGCCATGCGCGACGCACAGGTCGCCGTTGGCCAGATCGTTGATGTATTGGGAGGAATGAAAATAGCGGATGTAGGGGCGGACGCTTTCGAGCAGCGCGGTCGCTGCATCCAGGTCCGCCTTGGCGGTGCTGTTCGGATCCTTGCCCAGGTACACCAGCGCAGCGCTGAACACCTCGGTTGGATCGTCGATCAGGCTGATGCCGCAGTCGGCCAGCTTCGATGCCACCTTGGGGTCGAACATCAGCGCCCAGGTATCTTTGGGTGCATCGGCGCCAAGGCGCTCGTTCACCTTGGCGGCGTTGTAGCCGATGCTGGTCGTACCCCACATATAGGGCACCACGTGCTCATTGCCCGGATCGAGATCGACCAGACCCTTCATGATTACCGGGTCAAGGTTCCCGTAGTTCGGGAGCCTGGTCTTGTCGACCTTGCGGTAGATGCCGGCCTTGATGTGCCGTTGCGCGAACGGGCGGGCCGTCGGAAACACCAGGTCATAACCGCTATGGCCCGCCAGCAGCTTGGCCTCCAGGACTTCGTTGGAATCGTAGA
>JAGRHB010000033.1 GCA_020445245.1 Gammaproteobacteria bacterium | reverse complement strand
TCACATCACCGAGGATGCGCACACCCAGCCCCGGCCCGGGGAAGGGATGGCGATAGATCATCTCGTAGGGAAGACCGAGTTCCATGCCGACACGGCGGACCTCGTCTTTGAACAGCTCGCGCAGAGGCTCGACCAGTTGCAGCTTCATGTAGTCCGGCAGGCCGCCGACATTGTGATGCGACTTGATCACATGCGCCTTTCCCGAGGCGGCGCCCGCCGACTCGATCACATCCGGATAGATGGTTCCCTGCGCCAGGAACGCGACGTCCTCGAGACTGGCCGCCTCCTCTTCGAAGATGTCGATGAACAGGTTTCCGATGATCTTACGCTTCTGTTCCGGATCGGAGACTCCCTTGAGGCCCTTGAGAAAGCGGTCTTCGGCGTTGACCCGCACCACGTTGACGCCCATGTGCTCGGCGAACGTCGCCATCACCTGATCGCCTTCGTGCAACCGCAACAGACCGTTGTCGACGAAGATGCATACCAGACGATCGCCGACCGCGCGGTGCAACATCGCGGCGACCACGGATGAATCCACACCGCCGGACAGCCCGAGCACGACCCGGCCATCACCGATCTGCTCACGCATCTTGCGAATGCTGTCTTCGATGATGCTGTTGGGATTCCACAACGCCTCACAGCCGCAGATCTCGAACAGGAAGCGCTCGAGTATGCGACCGCCCTGACGCGTGTGCGTCACCTCGGGGTGAAACTGCAGGCCGTACAGCTTGCGTGACTCATCTGCCATCCCGGCCAGCGGTGCGTTGTCGGTAGTGCAGATTGCGATGAAGTTGGGTGGAAGTTCCTCGACGCGGTCGCCGTGGCTCATCCACACGTCGAGCAGGCCCCAGCCCTCGGCACTCGTATGGTCCTCGATGTCGCGCAGCAACTGCGAATGGCCTCGCGCACGCACCTGGGCGTAGCCGTATTCATGCTTGTCCGAAGCGGCCACGCGGCCACCGAGCTGCGCCGCCATGGTCTGCATACCGTAACAGATGCCCAGTACCGGCACGCCCCTGTCGAACACCTTCTGCGGTGCACGCGGTGTATCGTCGCCGGTGACCGTCTCCGGCCCGCCCGACAGGATGATGCCGTTCGGGTTCAGCGCATCCAGGGCGCCTTCGCAGTTGTCGTATGGCCAGATCTCACAATACACACCGGCCTCGCGCACACGACGCGCGATCAACTGGGTGTACTGCGAACCGAAATCAACGATCAGGACGCTGTGGGCGTGGATATCAGTGGTCATGTGGTTGGTTCCAAAAAACGGCGGGGCGCCAGGGGCTCACCGGGCATCGGGATCTACAGCGGCGGCTGCCCATCAGGAGCAAGGCCCGCCGCTGGCCGGGTCGGCGACTCAGTCGCGGCGGTAGTTCGGTGCTTCCTTGGTGATCTGCACATCGTGGACATGCGATTCGCGCATGCCCGCATTGGTCACGCGAACGAACTGCGGCTTGGTACGCATATCGTACAGGGTGCCGCAACCGGTATAGCCCATGCTGGAACGGATGCCGCCTATCAACTGTGTAATGACATTGATCAGCGGACCTTTGTACGGTACACGACCCTCGATACCCTCTGGCACCAGCTTGTCTTTCTTCGTCTCTTCCTGGAAATAGCGATCGCTCGAGCCCTGCTGCCCTGCCATGGCGCCCAAGGAACCCATCCCGCGATAGGACTTGTACGAACGACCCTGGTAGATCTCGACCTCGCCGGGCGACTCGTCGGTACCTGCGAACAGGCCACCGATCATCACTGAATGGGCACCGGCCGCGATCACTTTCGCAATGTCACCCGAATAACGCAGACCACCATCCGCAATCACCGGCACACCGGTATGTGCCAGCGCCGTTACCACGTTGTCGACCGCCGTCACCTGAGGCACACCGACGCCGGCGACGATACGCGTCGTACAGATCGAACCAGGGCCGATACCGACCTTCACCGCATCCGCACCGGCCTCAACCAATGCCAGGCCTGCCTCACCTGTGGCGATGTTGCCGCCGATCACCTGAACCTGCGGAAAGTGTTTCTTGATCCAGGCGACACGATTGAGCACACCGACCGAATGGCCGTGCGCGGTATCGACCGTGATCACGTCCACGCCGGCCTCGACCAGCAGCTCGACGCGCTCCTCGGTGCCCTGCCCGACGCCAACCGCGGCCCCGACACGCAGGCGTTCCTGCGAATCACGGCACGCATCCGGGAAGTCAGTCGCCTTCTGGATATCCTTCACGGTGATCAGGCCACGCAGCTCGAAGTTGTCGTTGACCACCAGAACCTTTTCGATCCGGTGCTGATGCAGCTTGGCCACCACCTCTTCGCGACTGGCCCCCTCACGCACTGTCACCAGCCGATCCTTGGGGGTCATGATCGAGCTGACTTTCTCGTCGAGTCGGGTCTCGAAACGCAGGTCGCGACCAGTCACGATCCCGACCAGCTCGCTGCCGTCGACCACAGGCACGCCTGAGATGTGATTGGAGCGGGTCAGCGCCAGCACCTCGGCGATGCTGGTGTGCGGCGACACCGTGATCGGATCGTGGATCACCCCGCTCTCGTAGCGTTTGACCATGCGCACATGGGCCGCCTGGTCATAGGCTGCCATGTTCTTGTGCACCATGCCGATGCCGCCCGCCAGGGCCATGGCAATGGCCAGGCGCGCTTCCGTCACCGTGTCCATCGCCGCAGAGACCAGAGGGATGTTCAGTTCAATCTCGCGCGTGAGCTTGGTCGACAGGGTGACATCTTTGGGCATGACCTCGGATCGCGCCGGCACCAGCAGCACGTCGTCGAAAGTCAGGGCTTCTTGGTCTTGGGCAAGGCGCATGGGCATTTCCAGATTGGGAATCGAGATAGGCGCGACATTATAGGATTTGACGGAAACTCGGTAAACTGGGTAGTCTGCGTATTGCGTCGTAATTCGGTGGCTACGGAAACCGGAATTGCGTCCTTTCGCAGCGCCCTTGGCCAATGGCCCGCACGCGACGACTCGATAAATACAACAACGGCAAGCAACCAGGGCGACCACTAAATCAAAAAATCGTCGATTCAGGAGATGGAGTCACATGAAAAAGATTCTATTGGCAGCCGCTTTCACCACCCTTGCTTTCGGCATCGTCGGGTGTGCGCAGCAAGGCACCAAAGAGGCAGCCGCCCCGGCAGCGGGCGACAAGGGCTCGTATGAAAACGCACTGGCTGCCGCCAAGGCCGAACAGAAAAAGGCCGCCGCCGTCGGCGGCGAATGGCGCGACACCGGCAAGGTGCTCACATCAGCCGAAGAGGCCGCCGCCAAGGGCGACTACGCCACGGCCAAGAAACTGGCCGACCAGGCCGCGTTCCAGGGCCGCATGGGCCAGGAGCAGGCGGCCAGCCAGGTTGGTGTAGGCAACCCGGCATACCTCTACCACTAAGGAACGCGCTCTGCCACTGGAAGAAAGCCGGGCCCAGCCCGGCTTTTTTGTCGCTCAGCCCCCATGCCAGACCCCACCCTCGAAACACGCGACATCTACAGCGTCAGCAGGCTCAACGCCGAGGCGCGCGCGGTGCTCGAGGGCAGCTTTCCGCTGTTGTGGATCGAAGGTGAGATCTCCAACCTCGCGGTGCCCGGATCAGGCCACCTGTACTTCAGCCTGAAAGACGCGCACGCCCAGGTGCGCTGTGCGCTGTTCCGCGCCAAACGGCAGCTGCTTCGCCACACGCCCGCCAACGGTGATCAGGTCCTCGTAAGGGCGCGCATCAGCTTTTATGAGCCACGCGGCGAGTTTCAGCTGGTCATCGAACACCTTGAGGCAGCTGGCGCCGGATCGGCGCAGCGGGAATTCGAGGCACTCAAACAGAAACTGCAGGCCGAGGGTCTGTTCGATGCCGCACGCAAAAAGCCCCTCCCGGCGTTCCCGCTGCGACTGGGCGTCATCACCTCACCTTCCGGCGCCGCGATCCGCGACGTGTTGAAAGTGCTGCGCCGCCGCTCACCCCAGCTGCCGGTGACGATTTTTCCCGCCCAGGTGCAGGGCAAAGGTGCCGCCGACGAGTTGTTGAAAGCACTCGATCTCGCGCTGCGGCGCGCCGACTGTGACGTGCTGCTGTTGACGCGCGGCGGCGGTTCGGCCGAAGACCTGGCGGCATTCAACGACGAACGCCTGGCGCGCGCAATCGCGGCGGCGGACGTCCCGGTGGTCAGTGCTGTCGGGCACGAGATCGATTTCACGATCGCCGATTTCGTCGCCGACCGGCGCGCACCGACTCCCTCGTCGGCCGCCGAGTTGATCAGCGCAGATGCCGGCACGCTGTCCACCCGGATCCAGGGCCATGCGCAGCGTCTGGAACGTGTCGTGCGCCGTCGCATCACGATCGATGGACAGCTGCTGCTGCGCCTGCGCGGCCGCCTGCAGCGTGCGGCACCGGCCAGTCGCCTGCGTCAGTACCAGCAGCGTCTGGACAGTCTCGACCTTCGGCTGGCACGTGCAATGCGCCAGTCACTGGACAGAAACCAGGGCATGCTGCGCGCGCTGACCCGCCACCTGCACGACCGCAGCCCTATACAGCAGCTGAGATTGCTGCAACAACGCTTTGCGGGCCTCCCAGGGCGTCTCGACCAGGCCTGGACTTCTGGCGGGCAACGTCGCCATGAACAGCTTGCGGCGCTGGTCCGACAACTGAATGCGGTGAGTCCGCTGGCCACGCTGCAGCGCGGCTATTCGGTGTTGCGCCGCGGTGACAGCGGGAAAGTGCTTGCCCATGCGGCCGAGGTGGAAGTCGGCGATGCCCTGCAGGCATTGCTCGCCGACGGCGTGCTGGAACTGACGGTGAATGCCGTCTGTGTCGACGGTGACCCGGAAGCGGACCTCTAGCCGTGGCTATTTCTTCTTGCCGACGAACTTCATCATGCGGCCACGCTTCTTTCGCTGCCGTTCAGTCAGCTTGTTACGCCTGCCGGCAAACGGGTTTTCCCCGGTCCTGAACTCGATACGCAACGGCGTGCCACGCAGCTGCAGCACGCCACGGAACCGGTTCATCAGGTAGCGCTGGTAGGTCGCAGGGACGTCGGCGGTCTGGTTGCCGTGAATGATGATGATCGGGGGGTTCTTGCCTCCCTGGTGTGCATAGCGCAGCTTGATCCGCCGCCCATGCACCAGCGGTGGCTGGTGCTCGGCGACGGCGTCTTCGAGAATTCGCGTCAGCTCCGGCGTCTTGAGGTCGCTCATCGCCGCTGCGTAGGAGGCATCCACGGCACCGAGAAGGTGACCGACGCCACTGCCGTGCAGGGCCGAAACGAACCGCCAATCGGCAAAATCGAGGAATGGCAGGCGGCGCTGCATCTCGCTCTTCACGCGATCCCGCTCATCGCCGCTGAGGCCGTCCCACTTATTGATCACTACCACAAGCGCCCGCCCACTCTCGACCACATGCCCCGCCAGCCCGGCATCCTGATCAGAGATGCCCTGTTTGGCATCCAGCACCAACAGGATCACATTGGCCTGTTCAATGGCCTGCAACGTCTTGATGACGCTGAACTTTTCGACTGTTTCGCTGATCTTTGCGCGCCGCCGCACGCCGGCAGTATCGATCAGCGTGTAGCGTTTGCCATCGCTCTCGAACGGGATATAGATGCTGTCGCGGGTGGTTCCCGGCTGATCGAACGTGACCACCCGGTCCTCGCCGAGCAAGCGGTTGACCAGTGTCGACTTGCCCACGTTCGGCCGCCCGACCACGGCAATCTGTATGCCCGGCTCGAGGTCGGCCGCTGAATCGCCCCCGTCATCCGGCAGCGCGTCGAGGACCCGGTTGATCAGCCCATGCACCCCACGACCATGTGCCGCGGCGATCGGCACCGGCTCGCCCAGGCCGAGCGCATGGAAATCGCCGCTGATGGTGTTGTAGTCGAGACTCTCGGTCTTGTTGATCACCAGCGTGATCGATTTGCCGGTGCGCCGCAGTCCCTCGGCAATGATTTGGTCACCCGCCGTCAGGCCATCGCGCCCATCGAGGATGAAGAACACTAGATCCGCCTCGCCGATCGCCATGCGGACCTGCCGCTCCATCAGCACGTCAACGCCCTGGTTGTCGCCGCTGAGTCCGCCGGTATCGACGACCACATAAGGACGTGAACCCAGGCGACCGATGCCGTACTTGCGATCACGCGTCAGGCCCGGCTGGTCCGCGACCAGCGCGTCACGCGTGCGGGTCAGCCGATTGAACAGCGTGGACTTGCCTACATTGGGGCGCCCGACCAGGGCAATGACCGGCAGCATGGCAACTCTCAGCGCGAAGGCAGACGTACGGCGGTCAACTCGCCGCCATCGCCTTGCACATACAGGACCCCATCAACCACCTGCATCCCGGTGGTGATCGGGTCACTGCCGGCACGGGTACGCGCCACCAGACTGCCGTTCTCATGATCCATCCAATGCAGGTAACCCTCGAAATCACCGGCCACCACCAGACCGTCGACCACCGCGATATTTGAAAGCCTGCGATGCTTGAGCGCATCCTGACTCCAGCGCGCGGCACCGGAGCGCAGGTCCAGGCCCCAGACCACACCATCGGCATCACCGACGTACAGGCCGTTGCGATCCGCCGCCATGCGGCTGTACGAAGACAGCTTGCGCCGCCAGGCCACACGCCCGCTGCTCTGTTCGAGTGCAGCCACCTCGCCCTGGTAGGTCGCCACGAATACCCCGCCACCAAGTACGATCGGATCGCCATCGATATCGGCCAGGCGCTGCAATTCGGAGCGGCCGCCAGGAACGGTCACGGCGGCATCCCAGATCAGGCCGCCGTTGTCGATCCGCAGCGCCAGCAGCCGGCCGCCGGCCATGCCGACGTACACCGAGCCACCCGAGACTACCGGCGAACCGCTACCGCGCAGGGTCAGCACAGGGACCTCGCGCTCATAGCGCCAACGCTCGTTCCCGTTGGTCGCCTCCAGGCCAAACAGTTTGCCGTCGATGGTATGTGCGATGACGACACCATTGACCGCCACCGGGACGGACAACACCTCGCTGGACACAGGTGCACGCCAGCGTTCTGTTCCGGAGTCGACCGCCAGCGCGATAACTTCGGCCTCGCTGGTGCCGATCAACACCAGACCCTCGCCGACACCGGGACCACCGGTTGCCGGCACATCGAGTTCGACCCGCCACACGACGGATCCCGTCTTGGCGTCGAGCGCCTGGACCAACCCCTCGGCATCCACGACATAGACGGTATCGCCACGCACCTGTGGCTCCAGATTCAAACTCAACTCGTCACTGCCGGCACCGATATCGCGCGACCATAGGGTCTGCGGCTGCACCTTGTTTTCCAGGTCCAGTAGTTCCGACGGTTGAACGACGTTGGGGCCGGCGAACCACTCGGTCGGGTCGGCGAAGGTTCCACAGCCGCCGAGCAGCAGCGCCACGAGCAACAATGAGAGGCGTCGCATAATGGAACCCTCAGGAGGTCGGGACCTGGCCGCCGACGTCGACAAGTTTCATGCGCAGCAGTCCTTCGTCCTCGACCCCTTTGAGCAGTGCGTCCTGGTATGCCAGACGTGCCGCATCGGCGTCCCCGCGCGCGTGCTCGAGGTCTCCGCGCAAGACCGCGAACTCACCGGCAAACGCCTGGGCCACGGGCTCATTCAGCAGCTTTTTCAGCGCGTCGAGCTCGTTCATGTCGAGCAGCAGACGGCCGAGGCGCAGGCGTGCCAACTCCTTGAGAGAGACATCTGGTGCGGACTCGGTCACCCATTGCAGGTGGTTGCGCGCGGCCGCTTTCTCGCCGCGCCCATAGGACAGCCTGGCCAGTTCCAGCGCTGCGAAGCTGGCATACGCGGTGCCCCCGAATTCGCCGATCAGGCGCTTGCCGTCGTTGATCGCCTGGTCCTGCTGCCCAGCCCGGATCGCCTGACGCATGGTGTCGAAAATCATCGACGCCGCCTCGCCCTGGTTGCGCTGGTAGCCCTGCCAACCCTGCCAGCCGCCGATGACCGCAAACCCGAGCACGATACCGCCGATCACCGATTTGCCATTTTCCTTCCACCATCGCTTGATGGCTTCGACCTGTTCTTCGTCGGTCTGGTAGGTACTCATCTGTCTGTTCTCCGCATTTGAATTCGCGCCTGCTTCAGCCGGCGAACCGCTCTTTCAACGTCCCGATCACGCTTTCGCGTGCGACCATCACCTGTGAATCGTCCGAGCGCAGCGGCTTGAGCGCCACCGTTCCGTCCTCGATCTCACTGTCACCCAGCACCAGGGCAAAACTTGCACCGCTACGGTCCGCGCGTTTGAACTGCGCCTTCAGACTGCCGCCGCCACAGTTGCACACGATCTCCAGCTGCGGAAACGCGTCGCGCAGCTGCTCGGCCAGCAACAGCCCTTCGCGTGCCGCCGCGTCGCCTACCAGCACCAGATAGATATCCGAAACCTTTGTCGCCGCGTCCGGATTGACCTCCTCCAGCACTGCGACCAACCGCTCCAGGCCCATCGCAAAACCGACCGCCGGCACAGGCCGGCCGCCGAGCTGTTCCACCAGCCCATCGTAACGGCCGCCGGCACATACAGTGCCCTGCGCACCAAGCCGGTCGGTCACCCATTCGAACACGGTCCGCGCATAGTAATCGAGTCCGCGCACCAGGCGTGGATTGATCACATAGGCGACGCCCGCATGGTCAAGCGCGTTGCAGATGAACGCCAGATGTGCACGTGATTCGTCGCCGAGATGACTGGTCAGCACAGGCGCTGCGTCGAGCATCTCGCGCATCGCCGGGTTCTTGCTGTCGAGGATACGCAAGGGGTTGCTGCGCAGGCGGCGCTGGCTGTCCTCGTCCAGTACCTCGGCATGGGCCTCGAAATAGGCCACCAGTTCCTCGCGGTAGGCGGCGCGCTCCAATGACGTGCCGAGGGTATTGAGCTGCAGCTGCAGCCCGGGGATACCCAGCGCCTTCCAGATACGTGCAGTGATCAGGATCAGTTCGGCATCAATGTCCGGGCCAGGCATGCCGAAGGTCTCGACACCGATCTGCTGGAACTGGCGATAGCGCCCTTTCTGTGGACGCTCATGGCGAAACATCGGCCCCTGGTACCACAGTCGCTGGGTCTGGTTATGCAACAGACCGTGTTCCATTGCCGCACGCACGCAGCCCGCCGTGCCCTCCGGACGTAGCGTCAGGCTGTCACCGTTGCGGTCGTCGAAGGTGTACATCTCCTTTTCGACGATGTCCGTGACCTCGCCGATCGAGCGCTTGAACAGCTCGGTCATTTCGAGGACTGGCATACGGATCTCACGGTAACCGTACGACGCCAGCACCGCCGCCACGCGGCTTTCCAGAAACTGCCAAAGTGGACTCTGCTGCGGAAGCACGTCGTGCATGCCCCGAATAGCCTGGATGCTCTTTGCCATTGATACCGTCGTGTGAAAAAACCAAAGCCCCGCAATGCGGGGCATATCGCGCAATACCTCAGGGACACCAGTCAGGGGTCGAGAGTAAACCGCGCAACGTTACCCTTGGCATGTGCTGCCAAGTCAAAGGGTTTGCCATCGACGGTGATCGACACCGCCTGTGCATTGCCGATGACCAACTTGTACGGTGGCTGCCCTGCAAGGACCTTGCGCTCGCCCTTCGGCATCTCGCCGAACAGCTTGAACTTGCGCTCACTGTCGCGCACGTCCACCCAACACGCCGCGTTGAACGTCAATACGACCTGCTTGGTCCGATCGACCACCGGGGCCCCCTCACTCGCACCCGCGCCAGGCACCAGAGTGAGTGCGTCCGGATCCTCGTTTCTGGAACTGACCCCGGCTGCCGGTCCAGGTGGAGACACCGTGAGTGGCTCAGTTCTGACCGACGATACTGTCGTGGCGTCCACCGTCGTTTCAACCGGAGGCGGCAGCACCGGCGACAGGCCGGCTTCGCTTTCGGGCAGCTGCACCGACCGACCGCCGTCGGTGGCCGGGGCAGGTTCAGGTTCGACGGCAACCTCGGGCGATGGCGGCGGCAGGCGCAGGCTGCCGTCGGCCAGGGCCGGATCGACGTCCAGCATCATGCCGTCGGCGGTGCTCTCGACCGCATCGCCGCGTGCCGTGGCCCCACCCTCGATGAGGCTGCCCGTGCGAATCTGCTGCGGCACGATCTCATCCAGATAACCGCGCCACCACATCAGGAACAGCACGACCATGCCGACAATCAGCAACCATGTCATGGCGCCGGCCCAACCGCGGCTGGGGCCACCGTCAGCCGGAAGCTTCGGCGACTGCCTGACCACCGTCTGGCGGGCGCTGTCATCGGGCCACTTTTCATCGAATTGACGCAGGATGGATTCCACCGGCATACCGACTATCCGCGCGTAGTTGCGCAGGTAACCGCGAACAAACACGCGCGCCTGAATTTCGCTGTAGTCGTCCGCCTCGAGGGCGGCGACCACCGCCGACGTCAGGTGCAACTCGCTCGCGATTTTCGCCAGGTCGAAGCCCATCGACAGGCGCGCCGCACGCAGGCGCTCGCCCGGCCCCGGGGTGAAAAACTCTGCCACGTTATTGACTGACTGATCGGACATTACGGCGCTCATAGCTCACTCGATCGTTTTTAGGTACTTGGCTTCTTCGGAATCAGGGAATTTCGCCCTGAGTTTCAGACCGTAGCTGGACATCTGGCCCCTGTCACCCAGTTGGTTCTCGGTCTGCACGCCAAGCCAGAGGCTCTCCGCCGTATGCGGCGCCACCTCAGCATAACGCTGAAGGTAGGCCCGTGCCGACAAGTAATTCTGGTCGCGAAAACTCGCTTTGGCCATACCCAGCAGGCTCGGCGCGAAACGCGGGTTGAGCTGCAGCGCCGCGCGGTAGTCCTTTTCGGCACTGACCGTGTCTCCGGCGATCTCTTCACATGACCCGGCATTGTGCAGGGCCACCCAGGGGGTATTGAACAGCGGGTTGTTCAGGGCGCGACGGAAGCTGGCGTCCGCGTCGGCGTAGCGCTTTTGCTCGCACAGGAAGGCGCCATATGCGGTCAGCGCGATCGGGTTGTGCGGATCCAGCGACACGGATTTGCGATAGCTCTCTTCCGCCTCGGCGGTCTGCCCCAGGCGCTGATTGACCACTGCGAGCATCAGCGAGGCATTGCTCGAAG
>JAGRHB010000338.1 GCA_020445245.1 Gammaproteobacteria bacterium | reverse complement strand
CTGCTGCGGACCTTGTCAACCGGCTTCAAGTCTGCCGCGTAAATGCCGCTAATCGGGCATCGCTGGCCTTACATGCGGGATGCGTGGGTTTGGCAACAGTCAGGAGTCCTCTTGTCCCATGGCGAAAGTTTCCGCAGACCCGTTGATCGGCCTGGATTCCAGCGACGCGCTGAGGGCTGAGGTCGATGCGCTGCGGGAACAGATCACGCAACTGACGCGCTCAGGTCACGAACTGATCAGCACCCAGACCCGCATGCAGTCGTTGCTGCATCGCGCAACCGACGCCATCATCCAGTTCGAATCAGACGGGTCCATCAGCAGTTTCAACAGGGCAGCGGAGCGCATTTTCGACTACGCGGAAATCGAGGTCCTGCACCAGCACGGGCAGCAGCTGTTTCATCTGCCGCCTCAGTACGAACAGGATGTGCCGGCCTATCTGCTCAACTATGCGCAGAATACGAAAAAACAGTATGACACCCCGCTGATTGGATTGCGGCGTGACGGCACGCCGGTGTTGCTGGAGGTGTCGATCGCGGAGATCGCGGCGGACGACCTGTTGTTGTTCGACGACTTCTCGGATGCTTCGGGTGCTGGCCAATCCACGGGTTATGAGGCATTTCTTTGCATCCTGCGCGACATCACCGAGCGCAAGCGCATCGACGAGGAGTTGCGTCAGCATCGCGAAAACCTCGAAAGCCTGGTGGCAGAGCAGGTCGAAGAGATTCGTCACGCAAAGGACCAGGCGGAGCGCGCCAATCTCGCCAAATCAGAGTTTCTCGCCAATATGTCGCATGAGTTGCGCACGCCGATGCATGCCATCCTGAGCTATTCGGACCTCGGCAGGAAAAAGCTGGCGACGGCGAAACCGGAAAAGCTGGAGCAGTACTTCAGCCGCATCAATGGTGCCGGTTCACGCCTGCTGTCGATGATCAATGACCTGCTGGATCTGTCAAAGGCCGAGGCGGGGAGGCTGGTCCGTGATATGCGGCCGTACGACCTGAGCGAAGTGATCGAGACGATTCTGGTCGAGTACGAGGTTCTGGCGGAGCAGCGCCAGCAGAAGCTCCGCTTCGTCTCCGATGTGACGGAAAACACCATTGAAATCGATGCCGAGCGCATTGGACAAGTGGTGCGCAACCTGTTGTCGAATGCGCTGAAGTTTTCCGCCGATCGTGGTGTGGTCTCGATTTCCATCGGCGATACCCAGTTGGATCGCGATGCCGAAGAGCCAATACCCGCGGTATCCATCGTCGTAACCGACAGCGGCGTCGGTATCCCTGAGGCCGAGTTGTTGAGCGTGTTCGACAAGTTCGAACAGAGCAGTCGCAATCGCCGCCAGAATGGCGGAACCGGACTTGGGCTGGCGATTTCACGAGAGATCGTACACGCCCACGGTGGTGAAATATCTGCGGCCAATAACCCTCTGGGTGGTGCGTCGTTGACGGTCGTCCTGCCCAGGTCGCAGGCGCGTGATTGACGGCAAGCGTCAATGCATCCCGTCACGGCGACTATATTTTCTGCCATGCACCCGGCAACGAGCGTGGCTTCGATACTGTGATGAGTGATCCCAATCCGACAGTCCTGATCGTCGATGATGAACCCATCAATATCGACATCCTCCTGGAATACCTCGAGGACACGGGCTACCGGATAGAATCCGCTGCAGACGGGCTGTCCGCATGGCAGATGCTCGAGGCCGATCCAGGCCGTTACGATGTGGTGATCCTGGATCGAATGATGCCCGGCCTCAATGGCCTGGAGGTGTTGTCACGCATCAAAGAGCACCCGGTGCTGCAAAGCGTACCGGTGATCCTGCAGACGGCAATGACGGCAAAGCAGGAGATCGTCGAAGGCCTGCAGGCGGGCGCCTATTACTATCTGACCAAGCCGTTCGATGAGGACATGCTGCTGAGCGTCCTGTCCACCGCAGTCAACGACCGTATGCGCTATCGCCGTGCGCTGGCGGGCAGCGATGTCGCGGCCCGGACCTTCGACCTGATGCGCGAAGGCTCTTTCACGTTCAAAACCCTGCACTCCGCACGCGACCTGGCCACGGTGCTGGCCAACGCCTGTCCGGACCCGCGCCGCGTGGTGATTGGCCTGACCGAGCTGCTGGTCAACGCCGTCGAGCATGGCAACCTGGAGATCAGCTATGCCGAGAAAGGACTGCTGCAGGATCAGGGGCAATGGGAGGCCGAGGTCGCAAGACGTCTGTCCGACCCACGATATGCGGCTAGAGAGGTGGTGGTCAGGTACTGCCGCGAACCGGACAGGGTGCGGGTGGTGATCACGGATGAAGGGCAGGGGTTCGACTGGCAGCAGTACCTCGACATGGACCCCGCGCGCGCCTTCGACACGCAT
This sequence comes from Gammaproteobacteria bacterium, assembly GCA_020445245.1. The sequence goes on along the minus strand of JAGRHB010000338.1, from coordinate 284 downwards.
GGGCGCGGCATAGCGATGTCGCGCATGATCAGCTTCGATGCCGTCGAGTTCCACGGAAGCGGCAACGAGGTCGAGGTCACGGTCAATATCGATGTGAACTGAGCCGGTTCAACCGGCTGCTGTTGGCTGGACCTTTTCCCGATCAGCCAGCCGCGGTACCCGCGGTTTCCGCCGCGATCCTGTCCCCGATGAAATCGACAAAGCCGGCCAGCGGTAGCATCTGGTTCTCGTTGTCCTTGCGTCCGCGATACTCGACCTCGCCGTTGTCCAGGCCACGTTCACCG
>JAGRHB010000337.1 GCA_020445245.1 Gammaproteobacteria bacterium | reverse complement strand
TCGTCCTTGAGCAGCAGCTTGACCGCGGCGAACGGCTCACACATCTTCAGGACCTGATTCGGTCCGATATCCGTGTCGGTGACCTTCATAAGGTTGGCCTGGAAATCCACTTTCCACTTCGATGGTACCTTCCAGCCCATGTCCTTGGCGTTCTCCTCCAGGCGCTCGAGCGTGGCCTCGAATCCCAGAGGACTCGGGACTTCGATGAGCATCTTGAACGACGGCGCCGCCGCGTTCTGCTCGCCGGCCGTCACTGCCGCCGCATTGATCACCGCAATACCCAGCACCAGGCCTGCTGCCATCCGCATCATCTGCGTCTTCATATAACCCCTCTCGTGGTTGGTGAACCCTGCCCCGAACCGGCGATACCCGACATCAGCGTCGGAATTACCTCTCGGACCACACGAATCGCCCGTCGGTTTGCCCTAAGATAGCGGCGTTGCTTATACCACACACGAACCGGCCGACACCTTGACCACATCCCGTGCCGCCAACCAGACCGTGATCGCCGGTGCCGACGAAAAGTCGGCCGGGGACGCATCACCCGTCGCCGAAAGCTGCTTTCACTGCGGACTTCCGCTCGACCCGAACTTCCGCGAAAGCATACCGGTCACCGGCAGGGCACGTTCGTTCTGCTGCCACGGCTGCCTGGCAGTGGCACGCAGCATCGTCGATGCCGGCCTCGAGGAATACTACGAGCACAGACGCGAAAAAGCGGTTACTGCCGACGTGGTGCCGGAGATCGTCCGCAAGCTGGGTTTCTACGACCACCCCTCGGTGCAAAAATCTTTCGTGCGCAGCACGAAAGACACCCGCGAGGCTTCGCTGCTGCTGGAGAATATTCGTTGCGCCGCCTGCCTGTGGCTCAACGAACGCGTGCTGCGCGGGCTCGACGGCGTCATTGAGGTCGATCTCGACTATGCCAGCCATCATGCACGGGTGCGCTGGGATCCGGCTCGCATCAAGCTCAGCGAGATCCTCGAAAGCATCCTCAGCATCGGCTATGTCGCGCACCCCTACGACGCGACGCGACGCGAGGAACTCAACAGGATCCAGGAAAAGCGCAGTATCGAACGCCTCATCTTCGCCGGCGTGATCGGCATGATGGTGATGAACTTCGCCATCGCCGGCTACGTCATGGGGCTGGGCGACGAGACCGGCGAGTTGTCCCTGTGGGTTCGGATAGGGCGCTGGACCAGCCTTTTCGCCACTACCACGCTGCTGGCCTATCCGGGGCAGGAATTTTTCATCGGCGCATGGCGCGACCTGCGCAACCGCCGGCTCGGCATGGACGTGCCGATCGTATTGGGATTGAGCTTTGCGTATCTGGGCAGCCTGCACACCACCTGGTCGCAGTCGGGCGAGGTGTACTACGACTCGATCGCCATGTTCGTGTTCCTGGTTCTGCTTGCCCGCCGCATCGAACTGCGCGGTCGGGTGCGCGCGGCCGATGCGCTCGACCGGGTCGGCAAGATCCTGCCCCGGCTCGCCACGCGACTGGATGCGGACGGTGAGAAAGAGGTGCTGGTCACCGACCTGGCGCCCGGCGACCGGGTGCGCGTGCGGCCGGGCGAGATCGTCCCGGCTGACGGCCGTCTGATCGATGGCCAAAGCACCTTTGACGAATCGCTGCTGACCGGCGAGCCCCTGCCGGTGGCGAGGCAACCTGGCGACATGCTGATTGGCGGCACCTGCAACGTCGACCAGGCAGTGATCCTGGAGGTCGAAAAAGACACCGGCGACTCGACTGTAGCGGAGATCCACCGCCTGCTGATGCGCGGGATGCGCGAGGCGCCACGTTACGCGGTGTTGGCGCAGCGTGCGGCTGCCTGGTTCGTGGCGGTCGTGTTGCTGATTGCCGCCGTGACCGCCACCACCTGGCTGTTGATCGACCCGGCGCTGGCGCTGCCGAATACGGTCGCGGTGCTGATCGTGACCTGCCCCTGCGCATTTGCGCTGGCAACGCCGGTCGCTGCCGCTATCGGCGTCGGGCGACTGGCGGATGCCGGCATGTTGGCCGTGCGCAGTGATGCCATCGAACACCTCGCCCTATGCGACACCTTCGCGTTCGACAAGACAGGCACACTCACGCTCGGCGAGCTGCGGGTCGAACAGATCGCGACCTTCGGCAACCTCGACGCGGCACAGGCCGTGATGCTGGCCGCCGCACTGGAGGCGCACTCGGAGCACGCGATCGGCAAGGCGCTGCGGGCGCAACATCAGGGGCCGGTGCGGGAGGTCTCCGATCACCTCAACCGGGTGGGCGAAGGTATTCAGGGGACCATCGACGACACCATCTGGCGTATCGGCAAACCGGCATTCGTACTGCCGGCTGCATCCCTGCCCCGGCTTCAGGCCGACCACCCGACCCTCATGAGCAGCGCGTACGTGGTTGTCGCGCTTTGCGACATGGACGGCAACGGCGCGCTGTTCGCCCTCAGCGACCAGATGCGTCCAGGCGTTCAGGACCTGCTGGCGACATTGCGCGATCGAGGTGTCAGACATATTGCCCTGCTCAGCGGTGACAGCCAGGAAAGCGTCCAGCAGTTCGCGCGGAACCTCGACTTCGATGAGGCGCTGGGTGACCAGAAGCCTTCTGACAAGCTGATGTGGATCCGCAGCCGGCAGAGGGACGGCGCGCGTGTCGCCATGGCCGGTG
>JAGRHB010000336.1 GCA_020445245.1 Gammaproteobacteria bacterium | reverse complement strand
CAACGATAGTGTCATCAGTGTTCAGGAGGATACATGTCCCTGGTCAAACCCTTCCGTGGCCTGCGTCCGGTTGCCGGGCGTTCCGAAGACGTCGTCGCCCCGCCCTATGATGTCGTCGACCGTGCCGAGGCCAAAGCACTGGCGCATGGCCGCCCCTGGAGCTTTCTGCACATCTCGCGTCCAGAGATCGACCTGCCGGACCACGTCGATCCCTACGATCCTGCGGTGTACGCCAAGGGTAGGGAGAACCTCGATCGCATGGTGGCCGAGGGCGTGCTGGTGCGGGATGCCGTGCCCTGCTATTACGCTTACCGGCTGACCATGGGCGCACACGTGCAGACCGGGCTGGTTGCGACGGCCTCGGTCGAGGCCTACGACCAGGGCAGAATCAAAAAACACGAATTCACGCGTCCGGTGAAGGAAGACGACCGGGTGCGCCAGATCGACACCCTGAATGCGCAGACAGGCCCGGTTTTCCTCGTGTATCCGGCCAATGCCGTGGTCGACGGCATCCTGGCCAGGGTCACATCGGCCGCACCGGAGGTCGATGTCACCGCCGAGCGTGACGGCGTGCGTCACGAGATCTGGAAGATCGATGAAACGGCGCTCATCGACGCATTGACCGAGGCGTTCGATTCGATGCCGGCGATCTACGTGGCCGATGGCCATCATCGCTCCGCTGCAGGTTCACGCGTCGGCAACGCGCGCCGCGAGGGCAATCCGGAGCACACAGGGGAGGAGAGTTACAACCATTTCCTCAGCGTGATATTTGCCCACGACCAGATGCAGATCCTCGACTACAACCGCGTGGTGCGCGACCTGAACGGCCTGAGCAGGGATGCATTCCTTGCCTCGGTCGGCAGTGCGTTCGACCTCGAGCTGAGCGGTGAGCCGCTCAGGCCCGCACAGGTGGGCGAGTTCGGCATGTATCTTGGTGGTCAGTGGTACCGCCTGAAAATTCACGACGAGTTGATACCGACCGGAGATCCGGTGGCGCGCCTCGATGTCAGCCTGCTGCAGGACAACCTGATCACGCCGATATTGGGTATCGATGACCCGCGTCGCGATGACCGGATCGATTTCGTCGGCGGCATCCGCGGTCTGGCGGCGTTGGAGAAGCGCGTCGACAGCGGTGACTGGGCGGTTGCGTTCGCGTTGTATCCGACCACGATGCAGGCGCTGATGGACGTGGCGGATGCCGGTGAGGTGATGCCGCCGAAATCGACCTGGTTCGAGCCCAAGCTCGCGGACGGTCTGGTCAGCCACGTGCTCGACTGATTGTTCCTTCAGGGGCCCGGGCACAAAGGTCGCTGAGGCCGTCACAGGAGGCATAGTCAGGTCGCATGGTTTCACTCGTCACCACTCTGCCCAAGGTGGGTACCGCCAGTGAGCAGCAGGTCGAGGACTGGCTGCAGCAACTGGGTAAACGCCGCCCGGAAAATGATGTCGCCCTGCTGCGCCAGGCGGTGGCGATGGCACGGGTTTCACACCGGGGCGAACCGGCGCCGGATGGCTTCGATCGTTTTCTGTCACTTCTTCATACCGTTGACACACTGGACAGCCTGAAGCTCGACATTGAGCCATTGCTGGCGGCGATGCTGTCCGAGATGCCGGGGCACCCCACCTACGATGCGGTGCAGATCAGGCAGCGCTTCGGTGCCGCGGTGGCCGAGATGGTGGAGCAGGTGTCACGCATCCGCGAACTGTCTGCGAGCAGCACCGGAAATGTCGACGAGCGCGGGGTGGAGAACCTGCGGCGGATGCTGTTGGGGATCGCCAACGACGTACGTGCGATCCTGGTGGTGCTTTCGAAGCGCCTGCAGTTGATGCGGCGGCTGAAGAATCTGACGCCCGAGCTGCAGCGGCGGGTGGCGCGCGAGACCCAGCTGGTGCATGCCCCGTTGGCCAACCGGCTCGGTGTCTGGCAGTTGAAATGGGAGCTGGAAGACCTGTGTCTGCGCTATCTTGAGCCCGAGCAGTACACCAGTCTGGCGCAACAGCTCGACGGCAAGCGACGCGAGCGCGAGGCCTTCATCGCGGATGTCGTCGCGCGTCTCGGTGCCGCCTGCGCGGCTGCCGAGATCCCGGTGGAACTGTCGGGACGGCCCAAACACATCTTCAGCATCTGGAAGAAGATGAAGCGCAAGCGTGTCGACTTCGAGCAGGTGTTCGACGTGCGGGCGGTGCGTGCGCTGGTCGACACGGTGCCGCAGTGTTACGAGGTGCTCGGCATCGCGCACAGCCTGTGGCGACCCGTCCCCGGCGAGTTCGATGACTACATCGCACATCCGAAACCGAACGGGTACCGCTCGCTGCATACGGCAGTGGTTGGTGACGACGGTCGGCCGCTGGAGATCCAGGTGCGTACCCATGCAATGCACGAACATGCTGAGCGTGGGGTCGCCGCGCACTGGAAATACAAAGAAAGCAACAAGCACGATGACGAACTCGAACGTCGTATCGAATGGATGCGACGCTGGTTGGAACAGCAGGACGACGAGTCGCAGCCGCTCGACAGCAGCGACGAGGACACAGAGTTCGAGGCACGGCAGATCTACGTGCTGTCGCCACAGGGCAAGGTCGTGGAGTTGCCCGCCGGGGCCACGCCCCTGGATTTCGCCTATGCGATACACACCTCGATCGGTCACCGCTGCCGCGGCGCGCGGGTCGACGGCCA
>JAGRHB010000335.1 GCA_020445245.1 Gammaproteobacteria bacterium | reverse complement strand
GCCTATGCAGAGGTGCCTGAGGTCTGGCTGTATGGCAAGTCACAGCCGAGCGCCTGCGACCCGGTGTTCGATGCCTGGACCAAGGCCGGACACCGCACCACGGACATGACCTGGCAGCGGATCGAAAAGGCAATGGAGTCCGGTGAATGGCGCCTTGCGGAATACCTGGGCCGCAGTCTGTCCAATAGCGACCAGGTATGGTTGAAGCGCTGGGTAAGTTTGTATCGCGCGCCGGCGCATGCCCGCGAACACGACAGGTTCAGCGAATCGCATCCCTATCGTGAGGTCATGCTTTCCCATGCGGTGCGCCAGCTGGCTCGCTGGGATGGCCTCGAAGGCCTGACCCTTTGGCGCGACATCAAGGACCGTTATCCGTTCAACGAGGCCCAAGTCAGGCGTACCGAACAGTACATCGTGCGCAACCTGGTACGCACACCTGGTGAGACTGCCTACGATTTCATCCGCGGCGTCGAGGTGGGTGAGAACGACATCCAGGCGCACGAGGCACGTATCCGTGCAGCCATGTTGCGCGAAGACTGGCCGCAGGTCGTCAACTGGATCGCCGCGCTGCCGCAGCATGAGCGCGAGGACGAAAGCTGGACCTACTGGCTGGCGCGTGCACTTGAGGGCATCGGCGATACCCAGGCAGCCAATGCGCTATACGAAAAAGCCGCACGCGAGCGAACCTACTACGGATTTCTCGCCGCCGACCGCATTGGCACCGAGTACCGTCTCGACCATATCGCGACACCGGTATCCGCCGCGCTGATCGACGAGGTCGCCGGCCTGGACGCGATCAAGCGGGTGAAGGAACTGTTCGCCCTCGACCGCTGGGGTCAGGCGCACTCGGAATGGCGGGCGGCCACCGCGGGACTGGACAACACCAGACTCAAGGCTGCGGCCAAGCTCGCCGAGCAGGAAGGCTGGCATGATCGTGCGATCTTCACACTTGCGCGGACCGGTTACTGGGATGATCTCGAGTTGCGCTTTCCGCTGCAGCATGCAGACCTGGTCGAGGAGAACGCAAGACGCCATGGCATCGACATCGCCTGGGTATTCGCAGTGATGCGCCAGGAAAGCGCCTTCATGAGCAATGCCCGCTCGCATGCTGGAGCCATGGGCCTGATGCAGCTGATGCCGGCAACCGCACGCAGCGTCGCCAGGAAAATGCTCAACCGCAAACCACCGAGGCGCAGCGAACTGCTCGAACCGGATACCAATATCGCGCTCGGCAGCGCCTACCTGAAGCAGATGAAGGGGGAACTGGGCGACAGCGCAGTGCTCGCCACTGCGGCGTACAACGCCGGGCCACATCGGGTCACGCGCTGGCTGCCGGAGCGGACACTGCCGGCCGACATCTGGATCGAGCTGGTGCCGTTCGACGAAACCCGCGGTTACCTGCGGCGCGTACTCGCCTACACGGTGATCTATGAAAAACGCATGGGCAAGACGCCGACACGGCTGAACGAACGCTTGCACCCGGTGCCGCCGAGTATCAGCCTTCTGAGCGGCACACAGAGTGACGCACCGGTGATCTCAGCCAGCTGATCCCTGCCCACGCGTCATCCGTTCGCGGACCACCTGCACCTCGGCCGGATCCATGCGTTTTATCAGGTGCTTCACATAGTCTTCGGCTCGCTTGCTGCCATTGACGTGAGCCAGCGACAGCCACTGCAATGCAGCCGCATCGTCGCGCGCGACGCCCTTGCCTTCCATCAGCATCTTGCCCAGGGCAAACTGCGCGGTCGGCATGCCCTGGTCGGCCGCCTTCAGGTACCACTGCACCGCCGCAGGAATATCCCTGCTCGCACCGTACTGGGCGAAACGATACATGGTACCGACCACATACTGCGCCTTGGCCGAACCACGCTTCGCCGCCTGCAGATAGAGTTCGCGCGCGCGGGTCTCGTCGACCTCGATCCCGGTGCCGTTGGCGTACATCCATGCCAGCGTGATCAGCGCATTCTCGTGGCCCTGGGCAGCCGCCCTTTCGAACCATTCACGCGCCTGCGCATAGTCCAGCCCCACACCGTCGCCATTGCCATACATCACGCCAAGGCGAAACTGCGCCTCCGGATTGCCGGCCTTGGCCGCCTTGCGCACCGCCGCCTCAGCACGCAGCTGATCGGGATTGAACGTCACTGTCGATTTCTGATCAGACATCACTGCAGACCTCGAGCTGCATATTAAACCGCTTGCCTAACGGCGCTTCACGACTTCGCTTTGCGAGTTTCACATCAACGCAATTGCCGCACGCGAGGTGCGGTTTCGTGCCGCCCCGGCTCGAACTCGGCCAATCGCTCCCCCACCCTCCTGAGCAGGCGTGGATCACTGATGACCTCGTAGTAACTGTCGCCGTCGTCTTCCCTTTCCAACAACTGCCGGCCCATCCACAACTTGACGACGTGCTCACGGACCAGCAACCAATGGCTGTCACCATTCAGGTCGGAACATGTCCCGGCGAACAGTACTGCGGGGGAGGCACCTTGTTTGTCCCGTACCTTGAGCTTGTGCAGGGATACCTCGACGTGGAGCTGCGAAAACGCCGGCGCATCAAGCTCAATCCCATTGACGTTGTAACGGACCCGTTTTTCCGCATCGCCGTCATCGCCCTGCTGCCCCCGTACCAGCGTGGCCACGCACAACCCGCGCCTGCCCGGCAGGGTGCATGACTCGCGCAGGGT
>JAGRHB010000334.1 GCA_020445245.1 Gammaproteobacteria bacterium | reverse complement strand
CGGGGTCGAGCTCGCTGGAGATGCCGAGCAGCACCACCGGAAAGCTGTCGACGTCGAACTTGGTGACGCGTGGGCCGACGATATCGTCCGGCAGTTCGCTGATCTCGTCCTGCAGCGTCGCCTGGACGTCGACCGCGACCGCGTCGATATCCGAGCCCCAGTCGAAACTCACCCGCACGCTGCTGTTGCCATCGTATGAACTCGAGGTCAGCTCGACCACGCCGGGCACAGTGGCGACGATCTCCTCGACGATCTGCGTGACCAGGCGCTCCATCACCACCGGGTCGGCACCCTCGTACTGGGTGCGCACGGTCAATGTCGGCAGCTCGATGCTGGGCAGCAGGTCGATCTGCAGCCGGCTGAGCGCCACCACGCCGAGCACCAGCACCATCAGCGTCACCATCAGCGTGAACACCGGCCGGCGGACGGCTGCGCGCGCCAGGTTCATGGCTTCGCGGTCACCTTGTCGGGCGTGATGCGGATCGGCGTTCCGTCGTCCAGCAGCTGCTGGCCGAGTACCACCACCCGGCCGTCCAGGTCGGCGACGCCGAGCTGCAGCCGGTCGCCCTGCAGAATGCCGGGCTCGACCACGCGCCATACCGCACTGGCGTCGTCCGGCCCGACCATGAACACGCCGGCACGCCCGTCGCGGCTGGTCAGCGCCTGTTGCGGCACGATCACCGCCTGCCCGACCTGCTCCAGCGTCACCGTGGCCCGCACAAACATGCCCGGCTTGAGGCGCAGGTCCGGGTTGGAGACTTGCAGCTCGACGCGCGCCTGGCGCGTCGACTCACGGAACACCGGCGCGATGCGCCGAATCTCGCCGGCAAAGGACTCGTCCGGAAAGGCGTCGGTGGACAGGCTGACCGACTGGCCCGGGTGCAGGCGCGCATAGTCGCGCTCGGTGACGAAGAACACCGCGGTGATCGGGTCCAGCTCCACGATGCGCAGCAGCGGTGCATTGGCCGCCAGCGTCTCGCCCTCGTCGACGTAGCGCTCGGCTACCACGCGCCACTCGCTGCCGCCGTGCCAATCGGCCTTGACCTGGGTGTAGCCCAGGCGGATGCGCGCCGCTTCAAGATCCGCCACCGCGCTGGCGATGCGCGCGGTGGTCACCTTGACCTGCGCCTGCTTGGCCAGCTGATCGGCCTTGGCCACGTCACGCTGTGATTCCGAGCTCACACCACGGCCACGCAAATCATCGATCCGGCTGAGTTCACGCTCGGCAATCTGCAGCAGGCTGTCGGCCTCGATATTGCTGGCACGCGTGATCTCGAGATCGGCCTGCGCCCGAGCCACCGCCTGTACGTACTCAGCGTCATCCAGAAGCGCGACGATCTGGCCGCGGGTCACCTCATCGGCCAGGTCCAGGTCTATCTGCTCGACCCGACCGGCGACCTTGGGCGCGACGACGAACTCGGCGCGCGCCTCGAGTGTTCCGGTGAAGGTGCGCTGCAGCTCGATCGGGCCATGCTCGATCACCGCGACCTCGACCGGTACCGGCGGCTTTTTCGCCTTGACCGCGACGCCCTCCTCCATCGCCTCGAAGCGGCCGAGGATGGCCCAGGCCAGCAGCCCGCCCACGCCCAGTACGAGCAGCAGCAGGATCAGGGGTTGGCGGCGGGGAGCGGTCATGGACGTCTGGTCCTTCCGGCTGTCGGGATGCGAGGCGTGTGCATGTCGTGCTATTCGTAGCATGAAAGGCCCTTTCCTCCAACCCGGTCGCCTGATCACCGGGACAACGGCAAGCGACCTGAAGGCTGCCCGACACACGATGTGTGCTTCCCAATGTTCAGCTGAATTCAATGTCCGCAACGAACCGCCCGATTCGTGGCTGCAGAAGGGCCGTCCCTTGCATCCGATCAGGGTCATGGATGGAACGAACTTCAGTTCAAACCTGAAAGATCCACGACGCCGCCTCATCGATCCACAATCATCAGCCATCACGCCTGTAAGGGATGAGAGGGCGGTCTGTTTCGCCGATGGATGGCTCCGGTTCTACAATGAACCGTCAGAACCATGCAATACCCGGCGCGTGCGCCACCAAACCCGATCACTTCGCGGCGAATCGTGGAACAGGAAATCATGGCAATGAACGCACATTTCACTTCCTTCTCAAGACATCGATTCGTGGCGTGGTTTCGTCGCTGCCGAATGACCGGTGCGGGAATATCAGCCGCCATCCTGACCGCGTGCGCAACCCCAGACATCGAAAGCCGGACACAACAACAGTGCTTCCTGAGTGAAGCCGGCAGTCCCGTCACGAAAGTCTGTCGCGTGTTCAGCTTGACGGATTGGGAAACGCTCGGGCTTCAGGCAAGGGATCCCGTCTCTGCCAGGGTTCTCGATGGCATGACAAGGGCTGTCAGAAGCAACGAAGTATCAGCCAACTATTACCCGACTTTTGTGAAGCAGCCCGCAAGCGAGCTGCCAGTCACGATTGTCGACAATCAGGGCTGGACCCTCGAGGCCATACTCGAGAGCACAGCCAACAAGGCATCCTGCAGTTATGTTCGGGAGGCGGACGATCTGCTTCGGGAATATGGTGGAGACGATCAGGGAACGCCGGAAGACAAGAAGCAGGGCAAACGCTGCGGGAACATCGCAATCATCCACTCGCTGCTGCGCCTCGGTGTACTAACGCAGGCGGAAGCATTCCGCGGCGAGTTTCTCAACCCGGAGATTGTG
>JAGRHB010000333.1 GCA_020445245.1 Gammaproteobacteria bacterium | reverse complement strand
CCAAAGCACATCGTGCCCGGAGAGATCGCGCCAGGCGGCAAAAAGGCCACGTTCACGCCCTGGCATTTCCCAGACCGACTGCCCCTCGTCGAAGAAATCGAGGCAGATTCTTATCACCTGATCATCAAGCTCTGCAGCCAGCTCTGTGCCATACAGTGCATCCACCACCTCACAAATCGGTCTGTCGGGTGGCAATTTTTCATGCAGCTGCGACGCCAGGTCCGCCTGATTTACCTCGCTGAGGCCCTTCGGTGGCACTTCCTCTCGCAAGGCTGCCCGGACGTGTGCGGTACTCGATGTTTGATTCAATGCCGAGAACGCAAGGTCGGTCCCTGTCATCAGCGTCAGCAACCAGCGATCGAGATCGATGCCGGAGGGACAGGCCTGTTGCACCGCGAAGTCCCGGACACCGGATTCAAGCGCCGCACTGTCCACGCTTCCCTGCTGGAGATACCTCTGGTACTCGCTTCTCGGCAGGTATCCGCGCGCATGGAACAAACGACGCCCATGTTCGACGGCTGTCTCGAACGGCAGGCCTTCCAGGCCATGCAGCGGATTGTGGTGAATGAACGAACGCATGGGCCAGAAGAACGGTATCGGCTCAGCGGCCACATACACCATCGCACGGATCTTCAGCTTTTCGCCCAATGACAGCTTCACAACATCTTCCCGACCAGATACAAACCGGCAACCACGAGCGCGCCCAGACCTGCCAAAAAGCCCAAGGTCGCCGCATAACCTAGATCCGCGACCACCGTCGAGCCCGGATTACCAATGATCAGTCCAGTCAGCAGACGCATGCCCGCCCCACTCCACAGCAGCCACACCAGCGCCAGCGCCGTCGCCATGGCCGCGCTTTGCGGCACTGTGTCGAGCATCAGCGTGAGCATGGCGAAGAACCCGGGAAACAGCGGTGTCGCCGCTGTTGCAAGGATCACCAGGACCAATACGAACGAGAGACGCGGCAGCGTGGTGGCCAAACCGACGTACAGACCGGTGTAGGCTGCTCCGTATCGTTGCGTCAGCCCTTCTCCCAGCAATACAAACAGTACCGGCGGAACCGAAAAGAAGACGGCATGAAGATGTGTGAGTCTGCCCCCGGATCCAAAGGTTTCGGCGACCCAGAGCAGAGCCCATGACGAAGTCACCATGAACCCGATCCATGAACCCATATCACGCAGCCCGAGGGCGCGCACCGCGTAGAGCAGCGCCGTCAACGCACCCCATGTGGCCATCCAGGCAGGAACCGGTGTGTCGGCCAGGTGCAAGATACCGATGCCGATTTGGGGCCACAGCATTATGACCAGGCTGCGCAGCAAGCCGCCCTGAACACGACCCAGCAAAAGATTGAATACCATGCTTAAGGGAAACAGAGGCAGGAACAGTGCAGCCAGAGCCAACGTCGCATATGACCACATATCAGACCCACCGCAACAAGACGTTGACCCGGCTTATTGCGCCCATAAGCGATGCTGAAAGTCGTGTGTACAGTGCCGTGATGTAGAACTCGCGTGAGATAACGGCATACACGTTCGACCAGAGCCCGGCCAGCAGCCGCGCATGCCGGCGCCCCTGCTGTTCCGCGTAGTAGGTCAGGAGCCAGCCGGACACAACGACAAGCGTCATCAATACCACCAGGACATCGAACCAGAAGATGTCGACATCCGCCGCTGCATAGAGCTGGGTGCGAAACACCGGGTCCGGATAGAGGAACACGTCGAACGCATGGCTGATCAGCGTGTAACCGACGATTACCACGGCGAACGAAAACACGATAAGCGTGAACAGTCGCCAAACGTTCTGCGTTCGCATGCGGTAGGTGGCGAAAATGAGCTGAGCCCCGGTGACCCAACCAAAAAACAGCAAAACGATTGCACCCTGCTGTTGGAAGAAGTCCTGTGACACCAGCCAGTGTGCAACCACCAGGATGGTCATGGGTACCGCGAGCGTGATCAGCGCCATTAGCAGCCAGGGTTGACGCTGCCGGGGTGGACGACGTTCGACGACAAAGGTGTAGAGATCATCCTTCGGTACCCTGTCGTCCCTCCGCGACTCTTTGATTACACCGCCCGCTCCGAGAAACAGGGTCCCCTTGAACAGGCCGTGGGCGATCAGATGATAGACGGCGAGTGAGAAGGCGCCGACGCCGCACTCCATGATCATGAATCCCATCTGTCCCATCGTGGAATAGCCGAGCGCCTTCTTGATATCACTCTGCGCCAACATCAGTACCGAGCCGACGAGCGCGGTCACGAGCCCCACGACGAAGAGCCAGTGCAGCACATCACCGGCATGCACAAACACGGGGGCAAATCGATTGATCAGGAATCCTCCAGCATTGACGATGCCGGCATGCATCAGGGCTGAAACCGGAGTCGGCCCGCTCATCGTGTAGGGCAACCAGGTGTGCAGCAGGAACTGCGCGGAGCGAGCAAATGCCGCCACTGCGATCAGTGCCGCCACCAGGATGGGCAATGGCAGTCCAAGGTATTCATGCCCGAGAGGGTCAGCGGTGATGCGGGAGAATATCTCGCTCAACGACCAGGTATCGTAAGCATCGAACAGGAGCACGGCCGCGAGCACGAGAGGAAGATCACCAATGCGGTAGGTGAGAAATGTCCGGAACGCGTAACGATGCGCGGAACGGCTGCGCATATCCTGACCCAACAAGAAATACAGCAACACGCCGACC
>JAGRHB010000332.1 GCA_020445245.1 Gammaproteobacteria bacterium | reverse complement strand
TCGAGGGACGCGACTGCCTGCGCGGCCTGATGCTGGTGATGGACATCCGCCACCCCCTGAAGGACTACGACCTGCAGATGCTGCACTGGGCGAACACCATCAGCCTGCCGGTACACGGCCTGCTCACCAAGGCCGACAAGCTGAAAAAAGGCCCGGCCGGCAGCACCCTGCTCAAGGTGCGCGCGGCGATGCAGAAGATCAGCCCGACGTTCAGCGCCCAGACATTTTCGTCGCTCAAGCGCACCGGTATCGACGATGCCCATGCGAAGCTGGACGAATGGCTGGCGTTCGATGATACCGCCCAGGCGTTATAGGAACCCGAGCCAGGGCGAGGGCCGGAACCGGTTGAAAATGACCTGCCGCCGGCTCAGGCACATTCAGCGTCGACGGCGTGAATGATGGGACACCCACTGACATGGGCCTGATCCGACACGCCCATCCTCGCCAGCAGCGTAGCGGTAAGATCCGGCGTCTGGCCGACACCGACCCGGACGCCAGCGGTGAAACCTTCGCCTGCCAACAGACAGAACCCTTCGGTGGTATGCCCGCCACTGCGAAAATAGGGTGCTGGTCCCACCCGACCCAGGCGGGGATGATCCACTGCGTCGGTCACCACGTCATCACGCCAGCACACAATCAGGTCGGCCGGTGGCAACGCCGGGCCGCTCTCGTCGGGGCGCGCGCGAGTGCGCACGACCCGCGCCGCCAGGGGTTGGCCGGTGCGGGAATCCGTAACGTCCAGGGCCAGTTCAGTGAGTTCATCGCACAACGCGTCGTAGGCTGACACGGGCACACCGGACTCGCCGTCACGTCCCGCTACGTTGATACGGATCAGTCCATCGGAATAGCCCGGCAACGCGAAAGCACGCATGCCCGGCCAGAGCGGGCGATACCAGTGTCCCGGCAGCCAGTCCAGCGGATCCCCCCGCCCGGCCTGTACCAACGGCGACTCCAGCACTGTCCGGCCATAGGGCGTGACCAGATCCCAAAGCTCCTCACGCCAATGGCGGCGATAGTCCGTGCGCGGTGGTGGTACCGGCCCGGCAAGGTCACCCTCGGCCAGCGCAGCGCGACCGCTGTCCCAGCGCTGCAGCAGCTCCGGCAGAAACAGCATCGAGTTCAGATCCAGGTTGTTCGCCTGCATGCCGTGGGGGGAGAACACCACCACGGTCGCCCCCGGGGGGGCCGCATCGACGATCTCGCCGATACCCTGATCGATGGAACACAGCACCTCCTTCAGGTAGTCCCCGGCCAACCGGCCTTGCAACAGGCAATCGAGGGGGTGCCTTTGGCTCAGGTGCCAAAACACATGGCCGGCGATGTGGCATTCGTTCAGCGCACACAACGCCAGGTCGAAGGGTCCCCGGCGCATCAGGTCCAGGATGATGGCGGTACGGCGCCTTGCCCCCTCGACCAGGTGGTCGCGCAGGTCCGTCAAGGCGTCAACATCGTACAGGCTCGGCACCCGGTAACTCCGCAGCACCCGGCAACCATCGAAGTCGCACCCCGGGAACAGGGGGTGATGCCCATGGCGCCCGACCAGTTCCGCCATCAGCCCGGGAGGCTCGGAGCGGCAGGTCACCACGTTCCCCTCCGGCCCCCAACCGAACACCTGCAGTCCCTCCACACCGTCGACCACGTCACCGTAGTGAAAATCGAAAGCGATCACCCGCTTGCCGGCTGCCAGCGCATGAAAAGGCGCATAGTTGCGGAACGCATAACTGCTCCGCTCGACAATGCGATGGTTCGCCGGGTCGTAGTCCTGAAACCCCCACTCGCCGCTGATCTCTGGCGGACAGCCGTGAAGGAAAGTGAGCCAGCTGTTTTCGGTGCGGTACAGGGCGGTGTTGACCTGACGTGCGTAGGTACCCTGGCTGCGCAGGCGTGCGAGATTGGGCAAGTCGCCGGCATCCATCCATGCATCCAGCAGGTCTGCGTTCATTGAGTCGAGGCCGAGGGCGATCACGGGGGCCGACATCAGGGGCTCCTGTACGATTACGTGGGAAAAGATCCGCGAGGCGGAAGTCGTGTTATGCGAAGACTAGCGGCCGGCCGCCTGATCGATTGAGCATTCTTGAGGGGATCGCCCATCACCACTGCCGTATGGCCTCAGTGCGCCTCGTCCCAGTTGTCGCCGACACCGATGTCGACCAGCAGCGGCACCTTGAGCTCGGCCGCGCCCTCCATCAGCCTGCGGATCTGGCCGCCGGCCGGGTCGATTGCAGCAGTCTCGACCTCGAACACCAGTTCGTCGTGTACCTGCATCAGCATGCGCACCGGCGGTCGCTTGCTTTCAATCCAGTCGTCCACTGCCAGCATCGCACGCTTGATGATGTCGGCCGCGGTTCCCTGCATCGGCGCGTTGATCGCAGTGCGTTCGGCGGCGGCCCGGATCTGCGGGTTGCGCGCCTTGATGTCGGGCAGGTAAAGGCGGCGGCCGAACAGGGTCTCGACGAAGCCGTTCTCGCGTGCCTGCTCCCGGGTGCTTTCCATGAATGCCTTCACACCGGGATAGCGCGCGAAGTACAGATCGACATATTCCTGGGCCGCGCTGCGCTCGATACCGAGCTGCCTGGCCAGGCCGAATGCCGACATGCCGTAGATCAGTCCGAAGTTGATCGCCTTGGCCGAGCGCCGCTGATCGGCGGTAACTGCCTCCGGGCCGTCGGCACCGAACACCTCGGCGGCGGTCGCGCGGTGGATG
>JAGRHB010000331.1 GCA_020445245.1 Gammaproteobacteria bacterium | reverse complement strand
CTCGGCCGCACATGCCGAGTCGGCCACGATCCCGCCACCTGCCCAGTAACAGACCTCGTCACCGCGCATCAGCAGCGTGCGAATGGTGATGCTGCTGTCGAGGTTGCCGTCGAAGCCGAGGCGGATGACGCTGCCGCAGTACACTTCTCGGCGCACCGGCTCCAACTCATCGATAATCTGCATCGCGCGGCGCTTCGGTGCACCGGTGATCGAACCGCCCGGGAAACAGGCCGCGAGCAGATCCGGCGCATCGCAGCCGCTGCGCAGGTCACCCGTCACGGTGCTGACGAGGTGATGTACGGTGGCAAACGATTCCACCTGGAACAGCTCCGGCACCTCGATGCTGCCAGGCTCACAGACCTTGCCCAGATCATTGCGCAGCAGGTCGACGATCATCAGATTTTCAGCCCGGTCCTTGGCGCTGCTGAGCAGCTGTGCACGCATCGCCTGATCGCTCTGCGCACAGTCACCACGCGGTCGCGTGCCTTTGATCGGGCGTGTCTGCACATGGCCATCGCGCAGCTGCAGAAACTGCTCGGGCGAACAGCTCAGCACCTGGCCGAACGGGTATTCGAGCAGCGCGCCATAGGGCGCAGGGTTGTCCGCGCGCATGCGCTGATACAGGGTCCAGGCATCGGTATCGACTGCAGCCCGGAAACGCTGCGCCAGGTTGACCTGGTAGCAGTCCCCATCACGGATATAGCGTTGAATTCGCGCAAATGAGCGTGCGTAGGCATCACGCGGCATGCCCGGTTCAATCAGCCTGCCGGCAGTGGCCCGCGGCGGTTGGCAGTTCGGCCGGACTTCCGACAGCTGCCGCAGTGCAGACCGCCAGCTGTCCTCGCCGCGCGGGTCCCTGCCACTGTGGACGAAGTTGCAGCGCTGCCGGGCATGATCGACCAGCAATGCCCAGTCATACAGGCCGACCGCCATGTCCGGCCAACCTTCCGCACCCGCACGTGCCGGCAGATCCGCCAGTGTGCGCGCCAGGTCATAACCGAGGAAGCCGATGGCACCACCGCCAAACGGCAGGTCGCCGTGCGCCGCGACCGATGGGCCCATCGCGTTCCGCAGCAGCCCCAGCGGGTCGCTTTGGGAGACCCGCACACCACCGTCCGCCGCCGCAATCGTGGTCGTACCGTCTTTGCACACCAGCGTGAGGTGAGGGTCGGCAGCGATGATGTCGTAACGTCCGCCGCCAGATCCGGGATAACCGCTGTCCAGCCACACAGGCCACGGCAGATCGCGCAGTGCAGCATAGTAATGCCGGTTGTCCGCGCAATACGGCAGACGCGTCACCTGCAACGCCGTCATTCGTGGTGCAGATAACGCCATTGGCCAACTGTGGGCGCACCATCGAGCGACGACCCTGCACCCGGCCGCCAGCAAACCCAGTGCTCGATCATCGCCGCCAGTTCGAAATCCTTGGAGGTGATCGCATCCTCCGAGTGGGTACGCAGCCGCACCTCCACACCACCCCAGCCTACATTCAGCTCCGGATGATGCCAGGCCACCTCCGCCAGGTGCGCAATGCCATTGGCCAGCAGCATGCTGGCCCGCCAGCCGTCAGTTTCGTAGCGGCGGTGCAGGTGCCCCGATTCCACCTGCCAGTGCGGCAATGCCTGCGCCAGCTTCGCCCGCGCCGCTGCCTCGTCAAAGGTTGCCGGTCCTGTCATGTCCCACCTCCTGTTGCCTGAATACCACGCCCGGTGTGAAGGCTTCGATTCTGCGGCCGGGCGCAGACCCTGTCAGCAGTTGGATCTTCAGGGTATTGGCGAAGGAACGGGAAACATCCATCGGACACCGCAAGCAGGGTGCCCAGGATTGCCGCTACCGAAGGCAGACCGGCACGCAGATCAAAGGTGACCAGGGAAAACCCTGGCCACCCACGGCCATCAGCCCCGGATCACTTGCCCATCAGGTCGAGAAGGACCTCGACCCGACGGTTGGGTGCCAGGCAGTTCAACGCAGCTGCACCGAACATGCCTTCACAGCCGACCAGCGGTTCGGATTCGCCCCTGCCGGAGATCTCGATCGCTTGCGCAGGCACGCCGGCGTTCTGCACCAGGTAGTCGCCGACGGCACTCGCACGACGCAGTGACAGATCCATGTTGTAGTCCTCGGTCCCGACACGGTCGGCGTGTCCGGTCAGGCGGACCGATTTGATGCTGCCCTTGGATTTGGCCTGTTGGACCAGTGCATCGATCGCAGCGGTCGCGGTGGCGTCGAGGTCGGCGCGGTCAAACGCAAAATTGACCTTGGTATCCAGCGCCATCATGGCAACCGGCGCAGGGGCTGCTTTGGGTGCGGGCATCGCTGCCGGTGCAGCCTGCTCCGCCACTTTACCGTCACAGCCGACGATCGCCATCTCGGGATTCCAATACCCGGTATGCACGCATTCCCCTGCCCCGCTGCGCCAGACGTCACCGGCGGCGGCGTTCCAGTAACCTGCCTGGACCTGCATCGCGCCCACCAGACCGGCTGCAAGCGCAAGATAACGAATATCACGGATTTCCATTTCGACCTCCTAACAGATCGGCGGCCGCGCAAGAGATGCAGCCTTCATAAGTAAGTGTGAGACATTTTGGCGCGCGCCATAAATCCTGCTGTGTAATTGCCAGCTGGGGTCGGTTCGGCCTCGGGTGAGTCCGCGAGTTAGCATGCCGGACGGCATTTTCGGGCGCCTAAAATCGAGAGAATTCCCGCCCGT
>JAGRHB010000330.1 GCA_020445245.1 Gammaproteobacteria bacterium | reverse complement strand
CGCGTTTTATACCATAAGCGCCCCCGGGGCTCAATCCAATAATTGCGCCAACATCTTGTTTTTCACACCAATTCCATGCAAGGGGCGGAGATGCCTGTCATCATCAAGACGCCAGACGAAATCGAAAAAATGCGCGTTGCCGGCCGTCTTGCCGCCGAGGTGCTGGAAATGATCGGCGAGCATGTCAGGCCCGGGATCAGTACCGACGAACTGGACCAGATCTGTCACGACTACATCGTCGACGTGCAGCAGGCGGTCCCCGCACCCCTCAACTACCGGGGTTTCCCGAAATCGATCTGCACCTCGGTCAACCACCAGGTCTGCCACGGGATCCCTGGGAACAAGGTCCTCAAGGACGGTGATATCGTCAACATAGACGTGACGGTGATCAAGAACGGCTTCCACGGCGACACCAGTAAGATGTTCTTCATCGGCCGGGGCTCGATCCTCGCAGAGCGCCTGGTGGACGTGACGCAAAAGGCCATGTGGAAGGGCATAGAACTGGTCAAACCCGGGGCCCGCCTTGGCGACATCGGCCATGCGATCCAGAAGTTCGTCGAGGGCAATGGTTATTCGGTGGTGCAGGAATACTGCGGCCACGGGATCGGGCGGGGGTTCCACGAGGACCCCCAGGTGCTGCACTACGGCGAACCGAACACCGGCCTCGTGCTGCAGCCTGGCATGACCTTCACCATCGAACCCATGGTCAATGCGGGCAAGCGCAACGTGAAACTGCTGCCCGACGGCTGGACCGTGGTGACCAAGGACCGCAAACTCTCCGCGCAGTGGGAGCACACCGTGCTGGTCACTCCTTCCGGCTATGAGGTACTCACCTTGCGCTCTGAAGAACGCCAGGCGGCGGCCGGCTGAATCATCCGTGACCGACGCCCTGCTGGAAGACCTGGACCGGCGCCTTGCCGCCGGCGATCCGCTGCTGCCGACCTACAAGACCAAGGTCCGTGAATCGCACGCGCTGCTGGCACAACGTTTCCACCAGGGGG
Source organism: Gammaproteobacteria bacterium (assembly GCA_020445245.1). The sequence continues at coordinate 1,726 of JAGRHB010000330.1, read as the reverse complement.
CGCGCGCCAGCCTGCTGGTGCGGCAGGCCGCCTATTTCACCGATGCCATCCTGCAGCGTTCGTGGTCGCGCTTTCTGCCGCTGGACGCCAAGGCCAGCCTGATCGCCGTCGGCGGATACGGGCGCGGCGAACTCCACCCGGCATCTGACGTCGACGTGCTGATCCTGACCTCTGGCGACCCACGGTCCCTGGCCGAGCACATCGAACCCCTGGTGATGTTCCTCTGGGACATCGGCCTGGAGATTGGGCACAGTGTGCGCAGCCTGGCGCAATGCATCGATGAGGCCAGAGCTGACATCACCGTCGTCACCAACCTGGTCGAATCGCGCCTGCTGGCCGGTGACCCTCAGCTCTTCGAGCTTCTTGGCGAGGCGACCGGCCCGCAACATATCTGGCCAACCGCCGCATTCTTTTCCGCCAAGGTCGAGGAGCAGCGGGCGCGCCACGCCAAGTTCGACGACAGCGGTCAGAACCTGGAGCCCAACCTGAAAGAAGGCCCGGGTGGGCTGCGCGATATCCAGACCATTGGCTGGGTTGCAAAGCGCCATTTCGGCGTCAACACCATGGCGGCGCTGGTCGAGCATGGCTTTCTGAACGACCGCGAATACCGTCAGCTCAAGCGCGGCGAAGAACATCTGTGGCGCGTGCGCTACGCCCTGCACCTGCTGACCGGCCGGCACGAGGATCGCCTGCTGTTCGAACATCAGCGCGCACTCGCCAACCAGTTCGGTTACACCGATGCCACTGCCAACCTGGCGGTCGAACAGTTCATGCAGGACTACTACCGGCGCGTGGTCGAGATGCAACGGCTCAACGAGATGCTTCTGCAGCTGTTCGAAGAGGCCATCCTGCTGAACAACGAGCTTGGTGAACCGGTGCCCATCAATCGCCGCTTCCAGGCCCGCAACGGCTATCTCGAGGTCGTGAACTCGGGAACATTCGCACGCTTCCCGCTGGCCATGCTGGAGATGTTCCTGCTGCTGCAACAGCACCCGGAACTGCAGGGTGTACGTGCCAGCACCATTCGCCTCGTACGCGCCCATCGTCACCTGATCGACGGACGTCTGCGCAACGACATCCGCGCCAGGGCATTGTTCATCGAGATATTCCGCCAGCGCGACGGCCTGACCCACGCGACGCGACGTATGCACCGATACGGCATCCTGTCGCGTTATCTGCCCGCATTTCATGCCGTCACCGGCCTGATGCAGTTCGACCTGTTTCATGTGTATACGGTGGACGAACACATCCTGATGGTGATCCGCAACATGCGTCGCTTCGCCCTCGAGAGACATGTCGACGAATGCCCGCGCTGCAACCAGGTGTACGCACAACTGCCCAAGCCGGAGCTGCTGTATCTTTCGGGCCTGTTCCACGACATTGCCAAGGGCCGCGGTGGCGACCATTCGGAACTCGGCGCCGAGGATGCACACGCGTTCTGCCTGCGGCACGATCTCTCGGCCTTTGATGCCGAGCTGGTGGCGTGGCTGGTGCGCAAGCATCTGGTGATGTCGCACACTGCGCAGCACAAGGACATCGACGACCCCGAGGTCATCCAGGAATTCGCGCACATGGTCGGCACGCGGATTCGCCTCGACTATCTGTATCTGCTGACTGTCGCCGACATGCGCGGGACCAATCCGGCGCGCTGGAACTCGTGGAAGGCCGCCCTGCTCGATCACCTGCACGCGCGCACTGCCGAGGCGTTGGAACGTGGCCTCGATCA
>JAGRHB010000329.1 GCA_020445245.1 Gammaproteobacteria bacterium | reverse complement strand
GATCCACTCGATGTGGTTGGCCGCCAGCCCCTCGCGCAACGCCTTGATGATCGGGATCCCCCCCGCAACCGCGGCCTCGAATGCTACCGTCACGCCCTTGTCCTGCGCGGCGGCGAAGATCTCATTGCCATGCAGGGCGATCAGCGCCTTGTTGGCCGTGACCACGTGCTTGCCGTTCGCGATCGCCTTCATGACCAGTTCGCGGGCCGGCGAATAGCCGCCGATCAGCTCGACGACGATATCGATTTCAGGATTGTCGACCACCGCAAAGGCGTCGTCACTCAGCTCGACTCTGTCCAGCCCCTCCAGACCCTCGGCCCGGTATTCGCGTGCGGCCGCGTGGGTGACCAGGATCTCGCGCCCGGCTCGACGCGCGATCTCGGAGGCATTCCTCACCAACACATTGAGGGTGCCGCCGCCGACGGTCCCCAGGCCCAACAGGCCGACTTTGACAGGATTCAAGATACTCTCCCTTCGTGCTCTCTCAGCGGTAACAGAACTGCCCGACGTCAGCCGGCCACGGTGACCACGCCGTCGCGGCGAAACATCTCTTTGATCCCGCGTATCGCCTGACGGGTGCGGTGTTCGTTTTCGATCAGCCCGAAGCGCACATGGTCGTCACCGTACGAGCCGAAACCGATACCGGGCGACACCGCCACCTTCGCATCGCGCAACAGCTTCTTGGAGAACTCCAGCGAACCCATCTGTTTGTACGGCTCGGGGATCGGCGCCCAGACGAACATTGTCGCCCTGGGCTTCTTCACTTTCCAACCCATCGCGTTGAGGCCGTCGCACAACACGTCTCGGCGACTCTGGTACATCTCGCGGATCTCGACCACGCAATCCTGCGGCCCCTCGAGTGCGGCGATGGCAGCCACCTGGATCGGCGTGAACATGCCGTAGTCCAGGTATGATTTGATCTTCGCCAACGCGGCGACCAGGGTCCTGTTGCCGACCATGAAACCGACCCGCCAACCCGGCATGTTGTAGGTCTTGGACAGCGAATAGAACTCGACCGCGATCTCGTCCGCACCTCGCACCTGCAGGATGGATGGCGCCTTGTAACCATCGAAGGCGATGGCCGCATAGGCGAGATCATGGATCACCCAGATATTGTTGGCACGGGCGATCTCGATCACACGCTCGAAGAACTCCAGGTCCACGCACTCCGCAGTGGGATTGCCCGGGAAGTTGACCACCAGCATCTTCGGGCGTGGCCACGACTCGTCGATTGCCTTGTGCAGCTCCTCGAAGAAATCGTGTTCAGGCGTCATCGGCACGTGGCGCACGTCGGCACCGGCGATGATGAAACCATAGGGATGGATCGGATAAGCCGGATTCGGCACCAACACCGAGTCGCCGGGCCCCATGCAGGCCAGCGCCAGGTGTGCCAGACCTTCTTTCGACCCAATGGTGACAATGGCCTGGGTCTCCGGGTCCAGGACGACGTCGAACTGATCCTTGTACCAGTTGCAGATGGCGCGGCGCAGGCGCGGAATACCACGTGACACCGAATAGCGATGGGTGTCCTCACGTTGCGCCGCCTCGACCAGCTTGTCGACGATATGGCGCGGGGTCGGCTGGTCCGGGTTGCCCATGCCGAAATCGATGATGTCTTCACCCCGCGCTCGCGCAGCCGCCTTCAACTCGTTCACAATGGCGAACACGTAGGGCGGCAAGCGTTTGATTCTGGAGAAATCTTCCATTTCGAGCGACGACACGGGACAACCTCGGCTGCGGATTGGGATTCGAATGCAAGCCGCGTACGCTACATGAACGCCAAATAAAATGTCAATAAAATTAACCGATTAGACCATTGTTGCAGGCCTTTTCAAGTGCCGCTGAAAAGGCGGGGGAATTGCCCATGAAGATTGCCCTCGACGGCGCTTCCGGCGTCAATACAATAGCTTCCTACACACCCGGCCTCGTGGAGATCCAGGGCAGGTCATTCTCTGCCAGTCTGATCGTGCTGCCCGACCGGCTGCTGGCCGACTGGGCGCCGAAGACCGTCGCCGAGCTTGACGCCGTCCACCTCGAAGCGATTGCGGACACGCAGCCGGAGGTCGTGATTCTCGGGACCGGCGAGACCCAGGTGTTCCCCGATCCGGCGATCCTCGCACCACTGATGCGCAACGGAATCGGATTCGAGCTGATGAGCAACGCCGCCGCCTGCCGTACCTACAATGTACTGCTGGCCGAGGGTCGACGAGCGGCACTGGGACTGCTGCTCGATGGCCGCGGGGAGTAGTGCGCGAGACACATTGCCGCCATGGCAGGGCGCACGAACCACCTATGACACAGGTCAACAAAGGCAGGCTCTGCAAAGCATCCGGGTGACTCGTGGACTTAGAATGGATCTCAACGAACTGCTGCAAAACAAAGAGCCCACACGACCATGGATGACGCACTGAAACGCCTGCTGACCGCGGAGAGCACCGCCAGCGAGCTGGTCGAAAAAGCACAACAGGACAGTGAGCGCCTGATCCAGTCAGCGCTGCACGACGCCCAGCAGCAGGAGGAACGCTTCCAGGCCCGCGTTCCCGAGCTGCACGCTGCATTCCTGGAAAAAACCGATCAACGGGCCAATCAGACAGTGGCGGAGATGGAGCGCCGCTTCGAGGAACGCCTGGTACAGTTGCGCGATGCGGCCGAGGCCCGCGAAGACATCGCATTGGATGCGGCGTTTCGCGAATTGCTCGGCGATGGCGGTGCAGGCACACCGTGAGCAGAC
>JAGRHB010000032.1:1868-11106 GCA_020445245.1 Gammaproteobacteria bacterium | reverse complement strand
GTCGGCCCGCACCGATCGCGGCGACATCAGTGAGCTGGGCGATGTCCCCGAGGACGCCGCAATCTGGCCACTCGTCACCTCGACCACGGACAACTGCCTGGGCCAGGAGTGCAGCGACTGGAGCCGCTGCCACCTGGTCGAGGCGCGGCGGCGTGCCCAGGAGGCCGACGTGGTGGTGGTCAATCACCACCTGCTGTGCGCCGACTTTGCACTGAAGGGAGACGGATTTGGCGAACTCCTGCCCGCGGCCGATGCGTTCCTTATCGATGAGGCCCACCAGCTGCCGGACGTGGCGAGCAATTTTTTCGGCACCACAGTGAGCACGCGGCAGATCCTCGACCTGATGCGCGATACCCAGGCCGAGTACCATCGCGAGGCCGGGGACCTGCCAAAGCTGCTGGAGCAGCTCGACGTCGTTTCCAAGGCAGCACGCGACTTGCGCCTGGCGTTCGGTCAGGCACTGCGGCGCGGGCCCTGGAACGAGATCGAGAATGACGCCGAGGTGACACAGGCGTTGTGCGACTGCCGTGAGCGCCTGGGTGATCTGCACGGGATGCTCGAGGCCATTCAGGGACGCGGCAAGGGACTGGACGCCTGTCTGGCGCGCTGCGAGGGGCTCGGCCGGCAGATCGACGAACTGGTCAGCCCCGAACAGGAAGCCGACGCGATCCGCTGGTTCGAGACGCACCCGCAGAGCCTGCGCCTGAACAGCACGCCACTGGATGTCGCCGATGTGTTTCGGCTGCAGATGCAACGCCATCCGGCGGCCTGGATCTTCACCTCGGCAACCCTGGCGGTCGGTGACAGTTTCGAACACTTCCAGCGGCAACTCGGCCTCGATGATGCGCTGACCTGCAAGTGGGACAGCCCGTTCGACTACCCGAACCAGGCACTGTGGTATGTGCCGCGTGGCATGCCGCAACCCAGCGACCCCGGTTACACCCGGGCGGTCGTGGATCTGGTGCTGCCGATCGTCGAGGCGAGTGCCGGCCGCGCCTTTCTGCTGTTCACCAGTCACCGTGCACTGCGCGAGGCTGCGGACCTGCTGCACGAGCATCTGACGTTTCCGCTGCTGGTCCAGGGCAATGCGCCCAAGGCCGAACTGCTGGAGCGTTTCGTGGAGCACGGCAATGCGGTGCTGCTCGGTACCGCGAGTTTCTGGGAAGGCGTGGATGTCCGTGGCGAGGCCCTGTCGGTGGTAGTCATCGACAAACTGCCGTTTGCCTCTCCCGGTGACCCCGTGCTGCAGGCACGCCTCGACGCAGTCAGGCGGCACGGTGGCAACCCGTTCATGCAGCACCAGGTGCCGCAGGCGGCGATAGCGCTCAAGCAGGGCGCCGGGCGGTTGATCCGCGACGTCACCGACCGCGGTGTGTTGGTATTGTGCGACCCGCGGTTGCTGAAGAAGGGCTATGGCCAGGTCTTTCTCGACGCCATGCCACCGTTCGCCCGCACGCGCGAGCTCGAGCAGGTGCTGGCATTTTTTCGGTAGACTGCGCGGCAGGCCGGACAAACGCGGAGATCACGTGTTCATTCAACGAACGAATTGCCGCTGCATCCTGTTGCCGATGCTGGTGCTGATCGTCTCGGCGTCGGTAGGCGCCGAAAGCGGCGGTGTCGTGTCGACAAAGGATCCGGCGACCGGGTTGCTGAGCTGGAAATACGAAGGCGACGGGCTGGGTATCGAACTGCTTCAGGTGCCGCCGGATTTCATCCGTGCCAGCTACTCGGCCCGCGATCTTCCCGCCACGGTTTCGGAGGCGGTGGCCACGCGCTGCGTGTTCGGCACCATCGTGCGCAACATCTCCGAAAAGCCGTTGCAGTACCGTGTTCAAGACTGGCGTTACAAGGCCGCGGACGGTGTCGAGAAGCCGATCAAGACCAAGAGCGAGTGGCTCGAGGAATGGCACGGCATGGGTGTGCGTTTCAGCTGGTCGATCCTGGCCGACGATTCGGTATTCGAGGTTGGGGACTGGATTCAGGGGTTTACGACGATGCCGGAGCCACACGGCAGTGTGGTCGACTTGCTTGTGGTGTGGTCGATCGGAGGAGTCCGTTATGAAAAATGGTTGCCGAATCTGCAATGTGCGCCAGCGCCCCTGCCTGGCTGACTGGGGCGCACTGCTGCTGACCGCGTTTCTTTCAACGGCCGTGGTAGCCGCCGAGCTGCCGCCGCTGGGTCACAGCATGAACCCGGTGTCACCGCCGCTTCCTGCGCCGACATTCAGCCTGCCGGACATGGACGGTACCGAGCACGAACTCGGCAGTTTTCGCGGCAAGGTGGTGATGCTCAACTTCTGGGCAACCTGGTGTCCGCCCTGCCGTCGTGAGATGCCGTCGATGCAGCGGCTGTATGACAAGTACAGGGACCGGGGCCTGGTCGTGGTGGCGGTCAACCAGTGGGAGGATCCCGACCTGGTCTTTCAGTTTTCGGGTGGCCTGAGCCTGACGCCGGAGTTCCCGATCCTGTTTGATCGTGAGAGCCGTATCGCCGAGCTGTACGCGGTCAAGGGGTTGCCGACGACCTACCTGCTGGACAAGGACGGCAATATCCGTTTTCAGGCCATCGGTGGGCGTGAGTTCGATCATCCCGATGTCGAGGCACTGATCGAAAGTCTGTTGTGAGGTTCTCTGTCCAGGTGCGTTGGGGTTGCAGGGATTTGCAGCAAGGGGTGCCCTGATGTCTCCGCGCAACCTCGTACATGGACTGCACTTCGATAACCTTCGAGGTGATCTCTACGGCGGACTGACCGCCGCCGTCGTCGCGCTGCCGCTGGCGCTGGCGTTTGGTGTCTCGTCCGGTGCGGGGCCGATTGCGGGCGTGTACGGCGCCATCTGCGTCGGCTTTTTTGCCGCGCTGTTCGGGGGCACCCCATCGCAGGTGTCAGGCCCCACCGGCCCCATGACCGTGGTCATGGCGGCGATCCTCACTCAGTACACCACGCTGTATCCCGACGATCCGGCGCACGGCGCGGCCCTGGCGTTCACCGTGGTGATGATGGGCGGCGTCATGCAGCTGGCCTTCGGTCTGCTGCGTTTTGGCAGGTTCATCGAACTCGTCCCAGTGCCGGTGGTGTCCGGTTTCATGAGCGGCATCGGAGTGATAATCATCCTGATGCAGCTGCCGCCGCTGCTTGGTTTCGAGGCGCAGGCCGGGCCGCTGGCCTCGGCGGCTGCGCTGCCGGCCGCCTGGGGCAGCCTCAACGGCCACGCAGTCATGCTCGGCCTGGTCGCGATCGTGATCGTCTACCTGATGCCACGTGCCTGGGGGAGGGTGATCCCGTCGCCGCTGCTGGCGTTGATCGTCGGTACGCTGGTCGCGATGCTGGCTTTCCAGCCGGGCAGCTCGCCGATCCTCGGTGATATCCCGAGCGGCCTGCCGACAGTACGTTGGCCGACGGTCGAACCCGCGTTGTTCGTCGAGATGTTCCTCTCTGCACTTACGCTGGCCGCGCTCGGCTCGATAGACTCGCTGCTGACCTCACTGGTTGCCGACAACGTGACGCGCAGCTATCACGACTCCGACCGTGAACTGCTCGGACAGGGAATCGGCAACACTGTGGCGGGTCTGCTGGGTGGCCTGCCCGGTGCAGGCGCGACGATGCGGACCGTGGTCAACGTCAAGGCCGGTGGCAGGACACCGATTTCCGGTGCACTTCATGCCCTGGTGCTGCTGGCGGTTGTGCTCGGTGCGGGCGGGCTGGCCCGCGAGATTCCGCACGCGGTGCTTGCCGGCATTCTGATCAAGGTCGGGACCGACATCATCGATTGGGATTTCCTGCGCGCGGCACGGCGTACCCCGGGCACCGATGTATTCATCATGGTGGTGGTGTTCCTGCTGACGGTATTCGTCGATCTCATCAAGGCCGTTGCCGTCGGTATGGCGATTGCCGGCCTGATCTTTATGAAGCGTATGTCCGATCTGCAATTGCGCAGCATCAACATGTATCGTGATGCTGACGAGAGCACACCGTTGCAGGGCGAAGAACGCCGCATACTTCGGGAGTCCGCTGGCCAGATACTGCTCATTCATTTCGGTAGTCCGATGAGTTTCGGTGCGGCCAAGGGTATGGCTCGGCAGCTGTCACTGCTCGGCGACTACCGCGCTCTGATCCTTGATCTTTCCGACATGCCCGAGATCGACTTCACAGCAACGCGCTCGCTGTTCGATGTCATCCGCAACGCGGTGCATGCCGGGCGCAGCGTGGTCCTTTGCGGCGTGAGGCCTTCGGTTGCACGAGCGATAGATAGCCAGGGCATTCGTGAACAGGTGCTGGCAAGCCCGGGTGGCAGTATCGAGGCCAATCGCATCCATGCGCTTCAACACGTCGAAAAGCAATTGTCTCAAGCCGACTGACAGTCAGGCGGACATTTCCGGCCAAGCCCCGGGATCTTCCAGGGCAGTCATCGATCAGGATCGGGTTGACGTAGCACCGTCCACGCCTGCGTGTGAAGGTCATGTCTGCGCCCATGGCTCCTCCCGCCTTGCCGCCTGTTTCCTGATGAGCCGGCGCTGACCAACTGCCGCACGACGCCGCTCCGGTGCGCCCGGCGCGGTCGTGATGTCCAGTGTGCGATGCGTCATTCCATAGGCTGCAATCGATCAATGCGATTTGAAATATCGAAGATTCTTTCGATGCCGGGCACGTAGACTTGCCCCATTGAAGTTGGCTGGTTGCTCAATTCATACGCACTTTTTTCCGGCCGGGAAAAGGTGAGACGCGTTCAGGTCGTGGTGATTGCGCGCTGGCTGGATACCACCGACAGCCGTTCCCGCCAGCAAAAGCGCTAAGGCAAGGCAGCGAAATGCAAGGGCTCCTGATACTACTGATCACATTGCCGTTGGTGACGGCGCTGTTCACTGTCTTGGCTTCCGGGCGCTTCTCGCAGCGCGCTGCCAGGATCAGCGTGGCCGGTACCACTGCCACGTTTTTTCTGGCGACCGCAGTGTTGTGGCAGATACTCGGTGGTCACGAAGCGCTGTCTGTAGGACTCACGCAGACCTGGGGCATTCTTGTCATCGATCCGCTGAGCGCGTTGCTGGCGTTCGTAATTTCTGGCATCAGCCTGATCGTTCACGTTTATTCCTTGCGCTACATGGCTGAGGAGGAAGGTTACACGCGCTTTTTTGCGATGCTTGATCTGATGACAGCCACTCTGCTGCTCATGGTGTACGCCGGTGACCTTGTTACGTTGCTGATCGCGTGGCACCTGGTCGGGGTTCTGCTGTACTTCTTGTTGGGCCAGGATATGCGCAGCCGTTCTGCGCATCGTTACGCGCTTTGGACATTTCTCACCTACCGCATCGGTGATCTTCCTCTCGTGCTCGCGGCCGTGCTCCTGTTCAATGCCTACGACACCTGGTCGTTGCGCGAGATATTCTCCCGCATTACCGCTGACCCACTCGGTCATGAATTCCTTGGGCTGCCATTGCCCAGCCTGGTGGCGGCACTGATTGCACTGGCGGCATTTGCTCGCTCCGCGCAGTTCCTGCTGCACACCTGGCTGCCCTACACGATGAGTGGGCCGACGCCGGTTTCGGCCTTGATGCATGCGGGCATCGTCAATGCCGGCGGCTTCCTGATCAACCGCTTTGCGCCGGTGTTTGTGCACGCTGGCGACGTGTTGCACTGGCTTTTCATCGTGGGTCTCGTGACGTCCCTGGTCGGCTCGGTCCTGATGCTCGCGCAGAGCGACGTCAAGAAGGCGCTTGGCTACTCCACGATGGGGCAGATGGGATTCATGATCATGGAGTGCGGTGTCGGTGCCTTCTCGCTCGCCGTCTATCACCTGATCGCCCACGGTTTGTTCAAGGGGACCCTGTTTCTCGGTTCCGGCGGTGTAATCAAGGTATCGCGCAAAGACGACGGGGTGCCTAAAGACGAGCTCTACACCTTTGTGGTTGAACGTCGTCCGCCCCGACAGCGTCAACCCTGGCTGCTTATGGCGCTGATCACGCTCGCGGTACCAATTTCCATCCTGGTGGCCGCGCATTTGCTGGTGTCGCAGGACTTCTTCCAGAAGCAGGGTGCGATTGTGTTGCTGTTCTTCGGCTGGGTCACGGGGGCACAGCTTATCTTCGCCACTTACCGTATGCGCACACAGAATGTGTGGCAGCTGGTCACGCTTATCGTGTTTTCGTTTGCGGTGGTGGTCGTTGGTTACACGCTGATCAGCCACGCATTCGATATCTTCCTTTATCCGGATCCGGGTTTCCGCGACCAACTCTATGCGGCGGCAGATGTCGATATCTTCTGGTTCGATGTCCTCGTGGTGTTGATGACGCTTGTCGTTGTATCGGGCTGGCTGTTGACTTACTACGCCGAACAGCAGGGTCGACGGAGAGCACTGTCGCTGGCCGGGCTGTGGTCGAGTGCGTATGCGGTGATCGCGCAAGAATTTTACGTAGCTGCGCTATACGGGCGGTTGTCGGCAACCCTGATGGGTGCCGTGAACCGGATCAATGTCCTGTTGCGGTGGGCCTGACATGTTGTCTTATGTAACGCTGGCCCTGGCCGCACTGTTCCTGCCTCTGTTTCCGTTCAGCATGGTGTTCAACCTGTTGTTAAGTCGTGTCCAGCGCGGCTGGCAGCGTGGACTGATTATTCTGCTGTGGCCGCATATCGGCATTGGTCTCCTTCACGTGGCGGATATTCAGGTTCCTCGCTGGGTGGCTATTTGGGGCGTGCTGACAGCGCTGCTCTACGCGGCGCGTGCCCTCGGGCTGCGTGACATGGGTGCGTGGATGGGCTTCATCGTGACCTCGTCATGGGCCTTGCTCTGGGTGGCCGAGGCTTTTGGTCCCGGGGGCGATCTCACGCACCTCTATGCCGTCAGCTTTGCTGTTCCCCTGGTCTTCTTTGCATTGCTTGGAGAGGGGCTGACGCGGCGGTATGGCGCTGCCTATACGGGTCTTTATGTCGGCTTGGCCAGTTCGCTGCCACGTTTCTCGTTGGTACTGGTGCTGGTGGTGCTTGCGGCTGTTGCAACACCGCTGTTCCCCGGGTTCTTTGCGATGCTCGCGTTGATGCTGGACACGGTTCCTCACAGCGCGGCCACGGCGGTGGCCTTGGCACTGGTGTGGTTGCTGTGGAGTGGGGCGGGAATGCGTCTGCTGACTGATCTGATCGTCGGGCAACCCGGTTCCACGCAGGTTGCAGATCTTGGCTATGCGTCGACCTCTGGCTTTCTGGTCGGGCTGGGTTTGCTTGTCATGGCTGCTCTCTATCTGGTCGGGGGAATGTCGTGAAACTCTCGATGGGCGAAAAGCTGAATATCCGCGCGATGGTTTACGTGGCGGCCGAACCGATTCCCTATTTCTGGCCCATGCGTTCGTTCATCCACCACAATCCGCTGCATGGCCTGGAAGACATGCCGTTCGAGACGGCCGTCGAACAGGGGCGTCGTTTGTTTCACGCGCGCGGTTACCTGCCGCGAAGTGAATATCAGCGGTATCTCAAGCAAGGGAGCGTGGACTACGCGACGCTCGAATCCGACATCGGGAAATTCGTTGCACGGCACGTTGTACCCTCCGGGATCGATCTGGCTCGCTGGTTGCTGACTTTGGTGACCGGGACCGCCCTGGAGTTCTCGGAACTGAGTCGTATGTCAGATGCCACGCATGTGCAGGCTGCCCTGAGGGGAACACCGCGGGTGACAGACGGCGACCCGTTGGATGAGACACAATTGTCATCCCGGCTGCTTGATCAATTTCCGCCCGATATGCCCCTCTGCGAGGTGGTGGATGCCCTTTATGGCACCGAGCTGTCTGCGGAACTGGACGAGCGTGTCATCAGAGTATGTCTCGATTTTTTTGACGAGGGGCAGTCGGTCTGGGGCATGCCGGAACGTGAGCGCGGCCTCTTTGCCGCCTGGCGCGAATTGTCCCGCCACGATGTGTTTCGGTCGCCGGATGGCGAGTGGGCGGGGCAGGTGTTGGAGGCGAACTCCGATCCGGAAGGAGTCATTGTCCAGGCGATGGCTGCGCTGGGAATCCCGGAGAAACATTGGGTCGGCTATTTCGCCCGGGAACTGGCCCGTCTGCATGGATGGGCCGGCTTCATTCGCTGGCGATCCAGTGCGTCCCGCTATCACTGGGCCGAGCGCTATCCAGCCGATCTGGTCGACTACCTCGCGGTGCGCCTGTCGTTGTCACTGGCGCTGTTGCATCGGCGTCGAACGCAGCCTGTTCCGCGTAACCTCACCGAGGTGCACGAATCAGTGAACGAGCGGAGCTGTGAAACCTACTTGCGGCACGACTTCCACAATCGGGTCGTGATGCCGGAGTTGGCGCACCGTGTGGAGCGTGTACTCGCATTGGGGCGTCGCAAGGAAATCGAAGCACTATGCGGAGACTACCTGGCGCAACGGAAAATGCGCGACAGCATTCTGCTGGCAGAGCGACTCGATCAGCTTGCGGGTCTCGTCGAAGACCGGGAACTGTTGCGTTCACTCGACGATGTGCAGCTGCAGAACCTGATCGATGCACTCGTCGCGTTCGAAAACAGCGAGGGTCGGATCTGGCTCCAGGCGGTCGAATCCCATGCGATAAACCGACTGCTCGAGGGCGCAACCCCTGCGACCGAAAAGGTGCGGGAAAAGCGGCCATTCGTGCAGTCCTTGTTTTGCATCGACACCCGCTCCGAGCGCATTCGGCGTCACCTCGAAAGCGTGGGCGACTACCAGACATACGGTATTGCCGGATTCTTCGGCGTGCCCGTGAGCTTCATCGAACTGAGCAAGGGCAGTGAGAACCATCTGAGTCCGGTGTTGCTGACGCCAAAGAACCTGGTACTCGAGATTTCCGCCAACGACAGCCGGGACGATATCGCGGTGGGCGCCCTCGAAAAGGCGCTACACGAGCTGAAAGAGTCGGTGCTCACGCCGTTCGTCACGGTCGAGGCAATCGGCCTGCTGTTCGGCTTCGACATGATCGGCAAGACAATCGCACCGCAGGGCTACAATCGCTGGCGTCGGCGCCTGCATCGCGACAAGCCTTCGACGCATCTCCTGCTGGACAAGATCAGTCGCGAGCAGGCGGATTCGATCATCCGGGCAGTGCAGCGAGCCGTTATCGTCAAGGCGGTGGAGCAGGAACTGGGTCTGGAACCGGAACGGATTACGGACGATATGATCCGGGAACTGCGCGAGGCTGCGCTGGGAAATGTGGCGGAAGCACCGCGCATTCTGTCGCTCGGGCTCAGCGGGGATGAGGCCAACGCATTGATTGATCGTCTTC